>CAYIOQ010000008.1:0-17823 GCA_964365055.1 uncultured Candidatus Saccharibacteria bacterium
AGATTGGGGTGGTTCCTGGATATCGTGTTGGGGGGAAAACGGGAACAGCCCAAATCCCATCTTCAAAGGGGGGATATGAGGAGGCGTACATTCATAGCTTTGTTGGGTTTGCTCCTGCCGATGATCCTAAATTTATTGTTCTTATTAAACTTGTACGTCCCGTTGGCGCACCACTTTCTGGTATGACGGTCGTTCCGGCCTTCCGTGAACTTACGAAGTTTCTACTAGACTACTATAGTATTCAACCAACTCGTTAATTATTTATTAAAATAAAAACGAGGGTATAGGGTATAGCCACTAGGGTATAAGAAAAACCCTAAACCCTAAACCCTAAACCCTAAACCCTAACCATGTCTTTACAGGGAAAATTTCTTTCGGGAATTATACAAAATCTTGCGGTAAAAACGCTTGCTAAGTTTCAACCTGGTATTATTGCTGTTACGGGAAGTGTGGGGAAGACATCTACAAAGGAGGCAATCTACACCGTACTGAGCGCCGACCGTAAGGTGCGTCGTTCGAGGGAAAATCTTAATAACGCCCTTGGGGTGGGGCTTACCATTCTTGGTGATTACAACCGCCCCCCAGAGGAGATGCTCAAAAAGATTTTCTTTTGGTGTTCTGTGATTATTCGTGCACACCTAGAGCTTCGTTTTAAAAAAACATATCCAGAATTGTTAGTCCTCGAATATGGTATTGATCGCCCGGGAGATATGGATAAGCTTGTAAGCCTCTACCCCCCGCAAATTGCGGTGGTAACGGCGTTAAGCGATATTCCTCCTCATGTCGAGTTTTTCGCCTCTCCTGATGAGCTTTATAAAGAAAAAGAAAAGATTGTCCGTGCATTGCCTGCAACAGGGTTTGCGATATTAAACCATGATGACGAGGTGGTATGTGAGATGCGAAAGGCTACTCGCGCCCACACCATGATGTATGGGTTTGGCGAGGATGCTCAGGTAGGGGTAATCGGGTATGAGTATCTCTACACTAACTACATCCCCCGCGGTATGGCGTTTAAAATAAACTACGATGGAAAGATGATGCCGTTTACTTTGAATGTACTTGGGAAACCACAGATATATTCAGCCTCAGCAGCTATTGCAGTTGGGTTGATTTTTGGGTTGAATTTAGTTAAAATTGCCCAGGCACTTGAGGGGTATGCAGTTATGGAGGGGAGGGGAAATCTTATCCCTGGCATTAAACGCTCCTATATTTTCGACAGCAGTTACAACGCCTCACCGGATTCGATGGACATGGCGCTTGAGACCCTTCATGAACTTGAAAGTGTGAAGCGACGCGTGGCAATTTTGGGTGACATGCTCGAGATCGGAACGTATTCCACAGAGGCACATCTTGCGCTTGGGCGACATGCCGCTGGGCGTGTTGATCGCCTTGTAGTTATCGGCGCCCGTGGAGCCTTTATTGGTGAAGGTGCGCGCGAGGCGGGTATGCAGGCTGATCGTCTCACCTTTTTCCACACCATCGAAGAAGCATTGCCCCACCTCGATGCACTTATAGAAGAAGGCGACTGCGTGCTCGTCAAAGCATCCCACGCCATGCATTTTGAAAAAATCATCGAAGAAATTAAATACACTGCTCCTATCGTCTAGCCTGGTTAGGACATCGCCCTCTCACGGCGGAAACTCGGGTTCAAATCCCGATGGGAGCACAATTCATAACTTGGTCTGTAGTTTTGTATACATTATGCATAGATTATGGCTATATTTGCATAGTTTATAAGTTCGTGGATTACATTAATCACTGGAGGAATTGGCGATAACTCATTTGCCCACAATATAGGCAAGTGGCCAGACACGCCGGGAATCTTTTTTGGGTATGATTTAGAAAAAAGAATTATTGTTTTAGCTGATCGTGGATTAGGTATTTTAGAGACCTTGCGCCAAGTTCGTCCACGTCTGGAAAGCCATGTTGTTGCGGTAGAAGTTGCCTTTACCGAATTTATTTCTGGCAGAGCTCCAGAAAAACGAGGAAATGGGTTGAAGCTTGTCCGTGAAGTTATTTTGACCAATCCCATAGACTTATTTTATACCAGTGGGGACGCGGAAGTGCGGATGCAGGGGGAAAATAAAGTCTTTCGCGTTACGCGTGGACCAAATATGCTACGAGGATGTTTGGCAAAAATAGAATTTTAAAAAAATAATTATATGAAATTACAATTAGAAAAATTTGGTACAACATTAATTTCGCGAGAATTGGGCAGCGAAGCATTTAAGGCTTTTGCGCCAACACTACGTGAACTTCCTGAAAACGAGGAACTGGAAATAGATTTTTCTGGGGTTTTAACCTTGTCGCCTTCGTGGGCGGATGAATTTTTGAGCCCCCTACTTAACCAGTTGAATGATCGTTTAATGCTTTTGCATAGTGATAATCTTTCAGTACTCGCAACGGTTAAAATCCTTCAGGAGGCAAATAAGCGAACATTTAAAATAAAGATATAGATCATTTGTGAACGAGTCTGAAATACGAGTTGAATATATAGCGATTTGTTGCAAAAGATAAGGCGGTGCTTGTCGGTCTTTGGGCATTCTTGGAAACTGTAGTAACCATGTTGGTGCTCTATGATATTCTTACCGCTCTCGATGGTGAGCGGAGTATTGTGGCAATAGGTGTGTGGTGGAACGTCTAGAGAGGCGTTTGCGCTCATCAGGAAAATGGAGAGGGCAACGAGCCCGGCGTAGAGATAAAGAGAACAGGGTTCAGCAAGGCCCTGTTTTTATATACACTTTTCCACAGTTGATGTGTGTATACTCTTTTTGTATGATGTGTATATATGCAACATACAAAGAAAAATAATTTTCAAAAAGGAGAGGTAGCAATTTATAAGACTCAAAATGGGCCGGAAATTCAGGTAAGGCTTGAAAAAGAGACCGTTTGGCTAGATGCTCATTTAATTGCAAAAATTTTTGGTGTTCAGCGTCCGGCGATTGTGAAGCACATTAATAATATTTATAAAACAGGTGCATTGGATGAAAAATCAACCTGTTCCATTTTGGAACAGGTTGCGAGTGACGGAAAGGTTAGGAAAATGAATATTTATAATTTGGTTGCTGAATAATACAAAAATAAAATATGAAACATACACACATGGTACAACTTACAAAGTTTCAAAAAAGGGTTCTCACTATTATTGAGCAGCATTTTAAAAAGCACCAAGAGTCTCCAACGATCGAAGAGATACGCGATAAGATGGGGCTCTCTTCTTCCCGATCGGTGACGCAATACCTTGAGGCGCTTTCAAAGAAAGGGTTATTACGTCGTGAGCGCTATAAGGGGAGGGGGATTGTGCTTACTAAAGACATGGAAAAAGGTGAGACGGTGCAACTCCCCGTGTTTGCATCCGCGGGATGTGGAAGCCCCTCGGTGATCGCAGAGCGTACCTTCGATGAGTTTATCGAGGTGGCTTCAAACCTCATTACTGGGAAGAAGAAGGCGAATCTTTTTGTGATTAGGGCGATGGGGAATTCAATGAATGAGGCGGGTATAGAGGACGGGGATTATGTTCTCGTGGAGCGTATTGTCGATATGGAGTATGAGATGGGGGATACGGTAGTTGCGATTATTGATGATAGCGCGGTTATTAAACGCTACGTGCGATCCGACGACCTTATTATTCTTAAGCCTGTTTCTTCTGATCCGTCACACCGTTCGATTATTTTGGGGGACGATGCGACGTATAAAATATTTGGAAAGGTGTTGCGTACAATCCGTATTCCGAAGTCGTTTGATCTCAGGTATGCCCCAGCATATTAGAATTTATACATTGTTTGACCCGAGATAAAAGCACGGTATACTTAAAGTATGAAAAAGAAAGTTTTGGCATCTAGAAATGAGATAAAACCCACAGAGCATCGTTTCGGGGTTTTATTAGAACATATGGATAAAAAGCTCGATCTTGTAGTTGAGGGGCACGTGGTTTTAGACAAAAAGCTAGACGATTTTAAAGAAAATGTTGATAGACGATTTAACGAAGTTGACTATAAGTTAGAGGCGATGGCTAGCGGGCTTCATGTGGTTCGTAACGAACTTAAGGAGAAGGTGGGGAGAGATGAATTTGTGCTTCTTGAGAAACGAGTAATGGCGCTCAAAAAAAAGTAACGCATAAGGATTAATATGAAAAAAGTATATAAAAAATTTGTTACGCAACATACGAATCTTGATTTAATATTGAGTGTTGTTTGTTTGGTGTTTATTTGGAGAGGCGTGTGGCATCTTACCGATATTTTTATTTTTGTAGAGGATACGGATAAGTTTTACGGATACCTTATTCCAATGCTCATTGGGTTTGTCTACCTTTATTTCAATGATTTCAAGTTAACTGAGTTAGAACACGGGGGCAATGAGGTGGAGGATGAGGAGATGAAATAGTTAAAAATGAATAAGGCAGGTTTTCATATCTTAAGGGTTGGTGTGGCGATTACGTTTTTATGGATCGGTATTCTTATTTTTCGTGATCCTGTGGGTTGGGGAAGTTATCTTCAGCCTTGGGCGGCTAAACTCCTTTTTGTGCCTATTAAAGAGGCAATGATCGGGACCGCGATTCTTGATATCGTTGTTGGGGGGTGGTTGCTTTTTGTTGATCGTTTTATGTGGATTGCAGCTGCACTTGCTTCAGCTCATCTTATTATCGTCCTTGTAACAAGCGGTATCACTGATATTACGGTGCGTGATATAGGGCTTCTCGCGGCGACGGTAGCACTTCTTGTAGAGACACTACCGTTTCGGGTGTTTGGCGATAAGTAGTTTTTTGATGTTGGACGGGGTGTTTTTTTCTTTTTTGTAAATTATGTAGTATACATATGTATGGCGAAGTCCCGTTAGAGGTTGCGATCGCTACTGCATATTGGGATAAGTAGGCTAAATACGTATTAATTTAATATAAACAAAAAGTGGGTCATGGTTTTTGACCGCGATCTACCTCTAACGGGATGAAAATAACAGCTGCTAAATTTATGAAGGGGGTGGTGGGGACTGATGAGATTTTTGAGGATGGTATTCCCCAGGTTGCTTTTATTGGGCGTTCAAATGTAGGGAAGTCGAGTGTTATAAACTCTCTTACGAAAAAGAAGGATTTAGCGAGAACAAGCTCGTTTCCGGGACGTACTCAAGAGATAAACGTTTTTTTAATAAATGGGTCTTCTTATCTTGTCGATTTGCCCGGATATGGGTTTGCTCAGGGTTCACATGAAGCACGTGAACGACTTTTGAAATTAATCGATTGGTATTTATTGCGTTCGGGGTATGTTCAGAAAAAAGTTATTTTTATTATTGATGCCTACGTTGGTCCAACGGAAACAGATGTAGAGGTGTTTCAGAGACTCGTGGAGCAAGGGAAGAATATTGTTGTTGTTGCAAACAAAGTAGACAAACTTAAACAATCGGAATACAGAAAACAACTTCAGAATATTCAGAACACATTTCATGATCACAAGATTATTCCTTACTCTTCCTTTGAAAAAATTGGCATAAAGGAATTAACGAATGAGATTTTAGTATGACGTTATGAGAATTTGTATAGGGTCTAAAAATGACGTGAAGGTGGGAGCGGTTGTGGATGTGCTTTCGTTATATGATGATTTGCGGGATGTAGAAGTGTCTGCACAGGCGATTGATTCGGGGGTTTCTGCCCAACCAAAATCTATTGATGAGACGATGCGAGGGGCAATGAATCGGGCACATGGAGTGTTTAAGGATTGTGCATATAGTTTTGGCATTGAAAGTGGACTCATGGCAGTCCCTAACACCAAGACGGGGTATATGGATGTGTGCGTGTGCGCGATCTATGACGGAAAGGAGTTCGCTTTTGGATTGTCTTCTGCATTGGAATTTCCGCGTGAGGTTACGCGTCTTATTTTTGATGAAGGGGTTGATTCTACTCAGGCGTTTAATAGGGTTGGGCTTACTACTAATCCTCAGATAGGGTCCGCGGAAGGTATTATAGGTGTTCTCACTAAGGGACGACTTACGCGAAAAGATTACACGAAACAGGCGGTGCTTATGGCAATGATACATCTGGAACATCCCAAACTTTATTAATATATGCCAAAAAGACTTTTTGCGATTTATGGGGCGGGTGTTGTGATATTTCTTTTTTCGCTTCTTTATGTTGTCGTACACACGAGGGGATTGGGGGGGATTTTGATCACCCACTACGACCTTTTAAATGGGATTGATTATATCGGCGATCGCTTTGATTTTTATAAAATTCTTTTTGGGATACTTTTTATTTCGTTTTTTAACTTTTGGATTAGTATGTTGCTTTATATACGCATTCGTTTTTTTGCTTATTTTGTGGCGTGGTTTACCGTGTTTCTTAATATTCTTACGCTGATTGGGGTAATGTATCTTATTTCCTTGAATGTGTAGTGTGGATTTGCAAAATCCTTAAAAACATGGTATGACATAAAAAAGAAAGGAAATGGAAGAAATGTTGAGAGAAAATGGTGTTTTTATTGTGAAAGAGGAGTTTTTTCGCTCTGGTGGGAAAGGCGGTCAGAACGTAAATAAGGTTTCGACGGCCGTACGTCTCCGTGTAAGAGTGGATAATGAGGTGCTTCTTGCTCGACTTCGTGAGCTTTATCCTGGTTCCGTGACAGATAATGGAGAATTTCTTATTGAGTGTAGTGAGGAACGTATGCGTGAACAGAATAGAACGAGAGCAAAAAAGTGGCTTGAGGAGCGTATAAAGAGGGCGCTTGAGGTGCAGAAGGAGCGAGTGGAGACGAAGCCTACGCATGGCGCAAAGGAGAAACGTCTTGTTGAGAAGAAAAAGCAGGGACAAAAAAAAGAAAACCGTCGTAGCGGTTGGGAATAATAAAAAATCGAGCATTAATGCTCGGTATTTTTTTTGCTTTTATGGATTAATTTTTAAAACTTCATGTGTGGTAGATATAATAACTCCTGCTTTTTGCATTTCTGAGATGGCTTCATCTTCGTCGTTAGGATTTACGTTTACTGCACGGCAAGCGTCAATAAGAATTGTGGTTTTGAATCCATGACGTATTGCATCAAGCGCTGTCATTTTGACACAATAATCGGTTGCGAGACCGCCTATGTACAGCTCAGCGAATTTATCTGACGGCATGAATTCGAGCAAAGAAAGGGGGGTAATAATAGGATTTACGTTCCAATCAAAAATAGTAAACATACCATCAAACGCTGAGTACCCGTCTTCATCTGGTTTGGTTCCTTTTGAAAATATGTAATGGCAGAGTTTAAGGTCTGGATGAAATTCGGCCCCCCACGAATATTGAATACCGTGGGGTGGCCATGCTTTGAAATGTTTTGTGTATGGGGGGTGCCAGTCCCTCGATGCAACGATAAGCCAGCCATTTTTTTCTGCGTGTGTAATAATAGCGTTTAGTGGGGCTACGACCTCATCTCCTTTCGGTATCGCAAGTGCTCCTCCTAGGCAGAAATCGTTTTGGACGTCAACAATAAGCAGTGCCGTGTTACTCATTATGTATCCACCTCTTGTTTTTCGATGATCTATTGTTATGGTAACAAACATGTAGTGTTTCAGCAAGAGCGAGGTGTTGTCTAAGACATCGGAACGCGGTATTGATTGGAAAATTTATTTTCCCAATGTTATTTATTCTCCCAATTCCTTTTTGCTCATTAGGGATTGGTGTTGTGATTGATCTTGTTCTTGGGGCTTATTGCGCTTTTCGTTGAGCAATCGATCGCGTATCGTTGCCCGCGAATCTATTATATGATGACATGGCTCCATAAAACCAAGCATTGGCTTTGTGGAGCTTTTTATTTTAAAATGGAATAAATTATTTTTTTATTTTTATGAGTTCAATAGAAAGTTCACGTGGCGGTGAAAAGAGTAGGGAACAAAAGCCAAAAGAAATTGAGAGAAAATTTTTAATATCATCTCTTCCTGATGATCTTGATCAGTATTCACATAAAGAGATTTTACAAGGATATGTTGTAATAACAGAGGATGGTACAGAGGTGCGTTTGAGAAAGAAGAGTGACAAGTATTTTTTAACCGTGAAAAGTGGCGGTGGGAAGATTCGGGAAGAGTCGGAGGTTGAGATAACACAAGACCAATTTGATACGATGTGGGGTACTACAGAGGGGAGGAGGTTAGAGAAGACACGCTACATGATACCCTATAAAGATACAACCCTTGAACTTGATATTTACAGGGGTAGTTTGGGGGGGCTTATTGTTGTGGAGGTTGAGTTTCCTTCCGAGGAATTGAGTGAAAAATTTGATGTGCCGGTATGGTTTGGCACAGAAGCTACAGACGATAAAAGATATAAGAATCAGAGCCTTGTTCTTTATGGAGATCCTGGGAAAATAATGTAAATAATGCTTGTTTCTGTGAGACCTTGCACTTTTCCTTCGAATTATGTATAATCACTCAATTAGTATAAGACCTATATTCCCATGTTAGCTATTATAAAAACAGGTGGAAAGCAGTACCTCGTCGAAGAGGGAGACACCATTCAGGTAGAAAAACTTCCCGTAGAGGCGGGCGGTTTGTACACTTTTAATGAAGTGCTTATGGTACAGAAGGATACTGATCCCATGCTTGGTCATCCGCTTCTTGAGGGTGCTTCTGTGGAGGCGAAAGTGGTGGAGCAGGGCAGAGATAATAAAAAAATCGTATTTCGTTATCATAACAAAACTCGCTATCGAAAAAAGAAAGGACATCGACAGCACTTCAGTGAGGTACAGATTACAAAAATTACAGCATAAACAATAAAGCCCCGAAAGGGGCTTTATTGTTTTAAGTCTTTCTATTTTCTATTCGTGAATGCGGCGGCAATTGTTTCTTCGTCGGTAAATTCGACATCGCCACCGTTTGGGAGTCCTCTTCCAAGATGTGTGATATGAATATCGTGTTGTTTAAGAATACGCCCAACGTAAGTTGCTGTGAGGTTGCCGGTTGCTGTAGGGGAAAGTGCGAAAATAATTTCTTTTTTTATCTCCGGGTTAGTTGCGATGCGCGAGAGGAGTGGTTCAAGATTAAATCTGTGTTCTGAGTCCGGTTCCAGGGGATTTACGAGACCGCCAAGAACGAAATAAGTGCCGTTGAATATTTTTGCTTTTTCTATTGTGAGGAGATCTGTTTCTTTTTCAACAATCATAACGGTGTGATTATTTCGGCGAGGATCGGCGCATATCGTACATAATGTCGTGTTGTGTTGTTCGTGAGGAAAGGAACATGAAGAACATGATTGAAGTGCGAGAAGTCGCTCAAGGTCTGCCACAAGAGGGTTTGCAACATGTTCTTTCGATCGCAATAAAGAGAAGACGATGCGTGAGGCTTGTCTTTGGCCAATACCCGGAAGGCGTGCAATGCGTTTAATGCAACTATGGATAATGTCTGAGACCATAAAAGCGTTAGTTAAGACGGTTCTCAATCGTGGTAAATGTTGCGTATTCTTGGTCAAAGTGGAGCTTCACATTTCCTAAGGGTCCGTTTCTGTGTTTTGCAACTATAATTTCAATAAGACCTCCTTCGTTATCATTTGTTTCTAGCTTCTCCATTTCCTTTCTGTAGAGGAACATAACAATATCGCTATCTTGTTCGATAGAGCCACTATCTCGTAAGTCAGAAAGTCTTGGTATTTTAATTTCTCTATTGTCTATGTTGCGGGAAAGCTGTGATAGTGCAATGACGGGAATATCAAGTTCGCGAGCAAGGCCTTTTAGGGAACGTGAAATTTCTGTCATTTGTTGTACAACATTATCTGAATTCGTACGTGGTTGTATGAGTTGAAGATAATCTACTACAAGCATTGCAAGCCCTTGTTCTGCCTGGAGACGGCGAGCCATGGCGCGGATTTGAAGAATGTTCGGAGAGGTGGTGTCGTCTATAAAGATGGGTGCTTGTGAGAGGCGATCGAGCGCATGGTGGAGAAGCTCAAACTCAAGCTCAGAGAGGCCTTTTCCGGTGCGAAGTTTCCAGAGTGGGACGCGTGATTCTGCTGCGATAATACGATCGATTACCTGTTCGCGTGACATCTCGAGACTTAGGATACCAACAGGGAGACCTGTTTTCGTTGCCGCCTGGCGCGCTATTGCAAGGGCAAGGGACGTCTTACCGACAGATGGACGCGCGCCGACAATGATAAGATCCGATTTTTGAAATCCAGAGAGAATGTTGTCGAGACCAGGGAATCCACTTGTGATGCCACGAATACCATCTTCTCTTTGTTGGAGTCGCTCAATACGGCTAAAAGCCTCTGGTAGATCTTGCGCCATGGGAACAAATTGTTTTTGTGAAGTCTGTTGCGCGATACTAAAAAAACGTGATTCTGCCTGATCGAGGAATTGTTCGATATCTTCTGGTTCCTCAAATGCTTCGCCGGCGACAACATGAGCAGTACTAATGAGATCGCGAAGAATACGTTTTCCGTGTACAATTTTTGAGTAATGGACTATGTGCGTTGCGGTCGGGACTTTATTTACAAGTCCCGAGAGATAGGATGATCCACCAATGTCTTGGAGAGTGCCGATCTCCTTAAGCTTGTTGGAAACGCTTACGAGGTCAATTGGTTCGTTTTTTTCATAGAGACGCACCATCCCTTCAAATATTTTTTGATGTCCTGGTTTGTAGAAGTCACGAGGACCGATGATGTCTGCAATGCGCGACATTGCAAAACGGTCAATCATAAGAGCGCCCAAAACAGATTCTTCTGCTTCGACATTTTGCGGAAGGAGTCGTACTGTTTCTTGTTTCGTTTTATCTACCATAGGGAGATTTAATGATACAAGGAGTGGATAATAGGTCCTTTTTGGGTGTCTTCGATTGAGAATCCAAGAGATTTTGCCTTTTGGCGAAGTTCATCGGCAAGTTGCCAATTTCTTGTTCTTCGGGCTTCTTCGCGTTCGGTCACGATACCTTTTACTTCTTTTGGGATTTGTACTGTACGAAAACGAAATCCGAAGAGTTCGTAGAGGAGGGCAAGCAGTGCTCTTGTGTTTACGATGTCGTGCAGTGTCGCTTTTTGCTTATCCATCTTGGTATTTATGGTATGTATGATTTCGAAGACCGTTGCCAGCGCTTGGGGGGTGTTAAAGTCGTTTTGAAGAGCTTTGTGGAATTTAAGTATATATTTGTTATTTAATTTTTGCGTTTTACGATCTGCTCCCGGCCTTAACTTTAGTGTTCGTGTTGCGTACATGGTAAGGCGTTTTTCAAAATCGAAAAGGGTAATCAAGGCTTGTCTTGTTTGTGTTACAAGAGTTTCTGCGAAATCAATTCGAGTGCGATAGTGTTGTGAAAGCATCATGTATCTTAAAAGTGTTGCCGCATCGAAGGGGAGCGTGGGTGTTTCGTGTTGTTCGAGAAATGATCGTATCGTGATGAAATTCCCAAGACTCTTAGACATTTTTTCTCCATTGATTGTAAGGAAACCGGTGTGAAGCCAGTACTTTGCAAGCGGTTTTTTGTTTGAAAGAGATTCTTGTTGCGTAATCTCCGCCTCGTGGTGTGGAAATATGAGATCTACAGCGCCACCGTGGATATCATACTGTGGTCCAAAAATTGATTCTGTTATGGCAGTGTCTTCGATGTGCCATCCCGGGCGGCCCTTTCCTAGCTCGGTGTTCCAATAGGGTTCTCCTTGTTTTGAAAATTTCCAAAGAGCGAAATCTCCTTTGTTGCGCTTTCCCTTGCTTTCGTCGATACGTGAGACAGAGTCTTCTGCTTGTAATGATGTACGTTTTGAAAGCACACCGTAGCGAGGAAATGTTGAGAGATCGAAATAATATCCATCGCCCTCTATTTCATAGGCATGTTTTTTTTTGAGGAGTAGTTTTACTTGGCGCACAATTGTAGGAATATAATCTGTGGCGCGAGCATATTTTGAAACACTTGTAATGCGAAGCTTGCGTTCATCTTCGTGATAGGTTTTTTCAAAATTTCGTGCGAGTTCTTTTGTATTGATATGCATCTCATTTGCACGCGTGATAATTCGATCATCTATGTCTGTAATGTTTTGTAGGTAATATGTTTTGTATCCAATTTTTGTAAGGTATTTTGCAATGAAATCGAAAGCAAGGTATGTGCGTGCATGGCCTATGTGTGCATAGTCGTAGACTGTTAGTCCACAGACAAACAGCTGGATGCGTTTTGCGCGACGTGGAGTTAGGCGTTCTTTTTTATTTGAGAGGGTATTTAAGAGTTGCATCCCGTTAGAGGTAGATCGCGATCAAAGATCACAATTTATCCTTTTTATTTATACAAAATTAATAATTTAACCCACTCCACTTATCCCATTATACAGTAGCGATCGCGACCTCTAACAGGATTGCATCATACGATTGTATTCTATCTTGAAGTTTTGGATTTGTCTAAATTTTTTGTGGGTATCCTGTGGGGTGGTGTTTCTCTTTTGGATCATATATTATGGAAATAATTATGAGAAATCCACGTTTTTTTGTTTCGTTTGATATAAGCAGTGATCGTATAGAGATACATGATGTGGATATCGTGCATCAGATTGTGCGCGTACTTCGTATGCGCGATGGGCAGGAGTTAATTTTGTGTAATGGGGATGGAAACGATGTGCGAGTGTGGATTCTTGGTAGTACTAAAGACATAGTAACCGTCGAAGTGATTGGAAGAGAGAAGAATAAAAATGAATCAGTGAATAATGTGGTGCTCTATTGTTCAATCTTAAAACGAGAAAATTTTGAATGGGTAGCGCAGAAGGCGACAGAAATAGGGGTAAAAGAAATCGTTCCGCTCGTTACACAGCACACCGTTAAACTTGATTTAAAGGAGGAGCGTTTGAAAAAAATTATTCAAGAGGCTGCTGAGCAGTCGGGGAGAAGTGTACTCCCCCGACTTCAAATTCCTATGGGGTTTGAGCAGGCGGTACACGAGGCGAAATTAAATGGCATTACTTTGTTTTTTGATGTATCTGGAAAAGAGTTTGATAAGAAGTTAATTAAAAAAGAACAAAAAGCAAATATCTTTATTGGACCAGAGGGGGGGTGGAGCAAAGAGGAGCTTGAGGCTGCAAGGAGAAATAAATTTATTTTTGTCAGTCTTGGTAGGCTTACGTTACGTGCCGAAACTGCTGCGATTGTTGGTACTTATCTTGTGGCACAAGATTAATTTGTGGTATTTTTGTTTTACCAGGAAACTCCATGCGGAGGGGGCGTCGTCGCACATTGTAGCCCCCGCAGCATGGGGATGAATGATACCCGTAACGAAGTGGAGGCTTATGCGCAATCGTAGATTGCGAAACAAAAGGAAACCCCGGGCTTTAGCCCGGGGAGGATGTCATTAATCATTAGCATTGATTTGTGCCACCCCCTTGCATCTTTGGGTCTTATAGGCTACTCTTGTTTTAGTTCCTTGAACGTAAAGGAGGAATGGGACCATGGAGAAGGAAGAGGTGGCTGGTAAGGTGGCAAAGCGTAAAATACCCGATTTTTCACAAGAAATACTTGGGAAAATGCATGCCTTGACGTTGGTTGAGTTACAAAAAAAGGCTGAGCGTGAAAGAATAGAAATGGAATGGAAAGAGGAGGAAGACAAAAAGAGAGTTGACGCTATGGCACAGAGGTCTGAGATTAAAATTAATTCTCGAGATGACATAGTAGATAAATTTTTGAGTGAGCTTTTGCCACAGATTGAACGTTCTGCGAATATGGGTGAGTGGAGCTGTGTTAGCAGTTGTTTCCGTGTGGCTTTGCCTACTGGTGATCGGTATTCACCTGAAACCAGAAAAAGCGCGATAGCAATTGTTACGAAAAAATCAGAAGATCTTTTGGCTTATGTTGAAAGCCATGGATTTGTTGTTTTTGGTAATGTACACGATGGTCTGTGTTGTGGATGGATAGAAATTTATTTATCTATTGCTATTTCTTGGGATCCCGAAGGAAAATTTAGTAATCATGTTCTTGGTTGCATGTCCACATTTGGGGGCAAAAATTTTCGGCATGGTACTTTTGAAGTAGGAAGATTGTATACGAAAAAAGATGCGGATGATGTAGCGAAGTAGATTTGGCGGTAAACATAAATATTATGCAGGTCGTACGGACCTGTTTTTGTTTCCTCTCATCGTTTGTTATAGTGTAGAAGATATGGGCCGAGAATTATTTCAAAAACTTACAGCGTGGAGAAATGAGACTGCGAGAAGATCGGGGGTTGAGCGTTTTCATATTTTACAAAATAAGACGATTGAAATTCTTGCTGAGACAATGCCGAAGACATACGAAGAGCTTGCAGATGTGAAGGGGATTGGGAAGAAGAAGCTTCATGGGTTTGGGAGTGAGATTTTGGCGATAGTAAAGGAATGTGCACCGTCTTCGTCCAATGCTCATCTCCAAGGGGGAGACCTTAACAACCCCCCTATTATAAATCGACTCCCCCTTGAGGATTCGCTTCGGACGAAGACGGTGGCAAAAGAAGAGATAGGTGAGAAGGAGAAGGTTTTTACGGTGAGTGGGTTTTTGAATTTTTTGAATACGGTTCTTGGGGAGCGGGATGTATTTATTCAGGGTGAGATTTCGAGTGTGCAGGTGCACCCTTCGGGGATTTATTTTACACTTAAAGACAAGATAGATGAGAGTATTTTGAATTGTTATATTCGTCCATCGACCTATGAACGGATGGGGGTTCAGATTGAGGAGGGGCTTGAGGTAAAAGTGAGCGGTATACCGAATATCTATAAACCTAAGGGGAGATTGAGTTTTCTCGTCTATTCTCTTGAGCTTGCGGGCGAGGGATCACTAAAAAAAGCGTATGAGATGCTTAAGAAAAAACTTGAGAATGAGGGCTTATTTGAAAGAAAAAGGACACTCCCTGAATTTATCACCCGTATTGGTATTATTACTTCACGTACGGGGGCTGTAATTGATGACTTTAGGAGGAATTTGGAATCGTTAGGGTTACAATTGTATTTTTACGATGCGCGAGTGGAGGGGGCGAGAGCTGTTGATGATATTCTTGGGGGGATCAAGTGGTTTAATACGCATATGGATAATCTTGATATTTTAGTGATTATCCGTGGCGGGGGAAGTCTTGAGGATTTACAGGCGTTTAACAACGAGCTTGTGGCACGTGCGGTATTTGGCTCAAAAATACCTACGCTTTGTGGTATTGGGCACGACAGGGATGTTCCTATTGTAAGTCTTGTAGCGGATCGAGCAACGTCCACTCCCTCTATTGTTGCGATGACGATTAACGAAACATGGAAGAGGCTCCGTGAAGATATGCCGGTGTTTGAGCAGGACTTATTATATTCTTTTGATGCAGTCCTTAGAGAGCGGAGAAGTTATATACGAGCGTCGGTAGATCAGATGCTTGGGTATATGAGCCAGCTCTTTTTGAGATACAATTATCTTAGACGCGAGCTTGAACAAGCATTGATTAATATAGATACGCGTATCAAGGATACTCAAAAACGAAGTCAGGAGGTGTTGGGTCTTGCCTGTATTTCGCTCGGACAGATTTTCAAAGAGCTGTCTCGGAAACTTATTTCGTATGAACTCTATCTTGATAGTGTAAACCCTGAAAGAAACTTAAAACTGGGGTATAGTATTATTAGAAATAAAAAAGGAAACGTTGTGAAGGAAATAGAAGATGTTGCTATTGGGGAGAGGGTTACGACAAAACTTTATAAAGGCGAGTTTGTATCAAAAATTGAAGAAATTAAATAACTACTATGAATAAAGAAAAAATAAGTGATTCATTATCGAAGCTTGAGGGGATTGTAAAATGGTTTAACACCCAAAAAGATGTTGATGTGGAGGAGGGGCTTTTAAGAGTAAAAGAGGGGGCAGTGCTTATCAAGGATCTCAATGAACGGCTTAAGAAGGTTGAAAATGAGTTTATAGAAATCAAAAAAGATCTTTCTTTTGAAGAATAATAACAAAAACCCGCCATATAGGCGGATTTTTAATTTATGGTTTCTAGAGGCTTTGTAAATCTGGTTCAGTAGTTTGTATCTCTGCGTCAATATCTCCTAGATCAACCGCTTGAAGCTCTTGCTCGATAACCAAGGTGCTATCTTGGGCTGGTTGTTCAGCTGTTTTTATTTCTTGTGTTGTTGGCGTGATGGGCGCAATGGCCTCTTTTGATTTTTGCCATGCTTGTGCGCCAAGAAGAAGAAGAACGAGAAGGGCGCCTACTATTAACCACATTGTATTTTTATTATTTTCTGTAGACATAAAAGTAATAATTATTGTGTTGATGTAGCCGTTGTGGTTGAAGGAGTTGTCGAAGGAGTGGTTGACGCTTCTGGTGTCTTTAGTTCATCGACTTGTGGAATATTTTTTAACATTTTTGTGGCATCAACAACCGCCTTGTGTGCTTTTTGTACGGTTTCTTTTAGGTTTTTAAGGTCTTTGTTAAGAGATGTTCGTGTCGTGGCAACTGCTGATTTGAGTTGAGCTTCTGTGGTGATGGTAATTGGATATGTTTTTGTAAGTTGTGTTTCAACGGCAGATTGTGCATCGGCGATAGCTGTTTTCGCGGTTGTTATCGTGGTGCGTGCTAAGGCAACGTTTCGTCCATTTGCTTCTGCTTTATCGGCGCGAGAAGTTACCTTTTGTAGGAGATCTTCGAGGCGATCGAGCGCAGTTCCAAGACGTAATGTTAATTTTTCGTTAATTTCCGTAAATCTTGTATCAAGGCGCTCCACGGTTTGTCTCTTACGTTCGTCCTTAATGTTTGCCAATTTTTCCTTAAGCTTTTTTGCTATTGCTTCTCGTTTTACCTTAGCAGTTTCTTGTGCCTTTTGCAGTCTTTGTTGTCTTGCTTCGCGTTCTTGTTGTGCAGTTCCTTTTTGCGTACTTATTACTTCTTGGAGATTAACTTTTTCTTGTTTAGTTTGTGCTAATGCAACATGAGCGTAGCCGCTTACCACAAGACTTGCTATAAGAGTAATGTGTACTGGTGTTGTTTTCATAATATGTTTGTTTATTTTTATATAAAATTTTGGTCGACGTTTTATTAAATGAATTAATACATTCTAACACTACTCTTTTTCTTTTTTCAACTTTCCTTTTTCTTGTCAAAAAGTAGTTATGTGGTATTGTGTTTTTGGTACATTGATAAGGAGGAATGATTGATGGGATCGTGGAAAAAGCGTCTGTATCTTCCTGGTTCAATAATTCCATTTGAATTGAGTAGGACGAAGCTTGAGCTTTTTATGAAATGTCCGCGCTGTTTCTTTCTTGATCGGCGTACGGATATAAAGACGTCAGATGGGTTTGGGCTTAATCTGAATCTCGCAGTCGATGCGCTTTTAAAGAAGGAGTTTGATATCTATCGTGAGAGAGGTACACCCCATCCGCTTATGAAGCGGTATGGTATCAGCGCGATTCCTTTTTCACATCCTGATCTTTCTACGTGGCGTGAAAATTTCAAAGGGATTCAATTTTTGCATACGCCGACGAATTTGATTGTATTTGGCGCAGTTGATGATATTTGGGTTGGACGCGATGGCACCTTGTTTGTGGTTGATTATAAGGCAACGAGTACCTCAAAACCAATTATACTTGGTGGAGAATATGGAGAGTCGTATAAGCGGCAAATGGAAATATATCAATGGCTCTTGCGCAAGAATGGGTTTACTGTTTCAGATACTGGATATTTTGTGTATGTGAACGCAACTAAAGATCGTGATAGGTTTAGTGCTAGGCTTGAGTTTAAAGAGGAGATTATTCCTTATGTAGGGAATGATGCATGGATTGAGCCTGCTCCCTTTGGGGCACATGAATGTCTCAACGGAGAACTTCCTCGGGCGTCTTCTTCGTGTGGTCACTGTAAATACATTGAAAAGGTAATACTTTTTTTAAAAGGCCAAGAAAAATTATCTTCGTAGT
>CAYIOQ010000009.1:0-8418 GCA_964365055.1 uncultured Candidatus Saccharibacteria bacterium
TTTTTTCTTCATACCTTTGTAGTGTACGAAGTTGCATTTCAAAAGAGAATTTTCGTACAATTCAATACTTTGATTGGAGGATGTAGAGACATGGTTCGTGCGACCCCCAAGATGGGACGTAACGGAAAAATCTATTTGATTTATTGGGACTATTTGGTTTTTGAAAAAGAATAAGTAGAATTCGTTAAAGAATATATATAAAAACCACCCAACGAGGTGGTTTAGTGTTTTTGGCCTAGGGCGAGGTGGTGTTGGTGAGCTGCGCGGATTTCTTTCATATTTTCTACTGTCTCCTGTTTTCCAAAATCAATACGGGCACGTGCTACAAAGAGCAGGATGTCATCGTCGGTTGCGGTGGCCCACATGTTGCATAATCTATTTCGGAGTTCTTGTAGAATGTAGTGTTCATGACTAATGCCAAACATATGCAAAAGGTAATGTGTTTCGGTGATCCCAGTAATAATGTCAAAAAAATCTCTTGGCAAGTGCTCGTTCATTTTTTACCCATCCTTTCTTGTCCCGATATTGTTTAAATCTTTGATTTGGTTACAATATCGAGGATTCCGACTTTATTTTTGATATAATCAAACATAAAGTCGGGACAAAAGTGCTGATAAATTTATATCGTAAGAGTGATATGGTGTCAACTTTGGATCAAAAACTAAAAACAAGCGTACTGGTGCGCAAGGCGTATGATTTTGCGCGTGAGGCACACGAAGGGCAGCTGAGGAAAAGCGGAGACCCTTATTTTGTGCATTGTGTTGGAGTAGCTGAGTCGGTTGCAAAGTGGAACTTGGACGATGAGAGTATCTCCGCGGCGCTTTTGCATGACGTGGTTGAAGATACGAAATATACACGAGAGGACATTGAGATTCATTTTGGCAGTGGTGTGGCTTTCCTCGTAGAGGGACTCACCAAGCTTGAGAAGGTGCAGTACAGAGGTATTCAGGGCGAGGCTGAGAGCTTACGCAAAATGTTGCTTGCAATGGTTGAGGATCCCCGCGTAATCATTATTAAGCTTGCTGACCGTTATCACAACTTATGTACTCTACAACATCTGTCTCTGGAGCGTCAGAAGACGTTTGCTCAAGAGTCGATAGAGATTTTTGCACCTATCGCCTATCGTCTCGGTATGAACGAGCTTAAAGGTGAGATTGAGGATATTAGTTTTCCTTATGCATACCCCGAAGAACACAAGTGGCTTATTGCGACATTCCAAAGTCTTTATGATGAGCGTAAGAATTATCTACGTCGTGTGACAACAATGTTTACAAATGAATGCGATGCATCGGGTATTACTGTCCTCGAGGTTCAGAAGAGGGCGAAACATCATTATAGTCTCTATAAAAAGCTTCTGAAATACAATATGAATCAGGACAAGATATATGATCTTGTTGCGATACGTATTATCGTGCCCCATGTGGGTGATTGTTATGCTGTGCTTGGCGCGATTCATAAGCTTTGGAAGCCCTTACCTGGGCGTATTAAGGACTATATCGCAATGCCTAAGGTGAATGGATATCAGAGTTTACATACCACAGTGTTTTGTCTTGATAATCGTATTGTTGAGTTTCAGGTGCGTACGCCGGAGATGCATGCTTTGGCGGAAAACGGGGTTGCTGCACACTGGCTCTATAAGGAGCATACTGTAGAGAGCGATTCGGTTTCTGCCGCAAAGGCGCGTCTCGGGGAATCCGAACGCCAATGGATGGAGCGATTGCGAAATTGGCAGGAGCATTTTAGTGCTTCACAGGACTTTTTGGATTCACTTAAAAATGATGTATTGTCTGACCAAATTTATGTATTTACACCAAAGAGTGACGTCATTGAGCTTGCTGATGGTTCTACTCCACTCGATTTTGCTTATAAAATTCACTCTGAGGTAGGGAATATGTATGCAGGGGCAAAGGTAGATGGGCGTATTGTGTCGTTAGATTATAAATTGCAAACAGGAGAGATTGTTGAGGTTCTTACGCAGAAAAATAAGAGGCCATCTCGTGATTGGCTTCGTGGAGTGCATACGAGTTTCGCGCGAAAGAAGATAAAACATGAGCTTAATATACGAGAACAAAAGGAACGTGTGGTTTCATTTCGGGCTATCGAGCTCGTTTTAACTGTGGAGAATCGTGTAGGTATGTTGCGAGATGTCACTGTGATGTTAAGCGCGCATGACTGTGATATTCAGAAGGTAACTTCAGGGGTAACTTCGGATAAATTCGCCACCATCTCTTTTCTTTGTAATTTCAAAGGGAGGGGTATCCCCTCTGCGCTTATCGTTGCGTTAAAAAAAATCCGCGGTGTGCGCGAAGTTGAATACAAAGCCAGTAATTAGTTTAGGACGTGGGGGTTGATAATAGGCACACCCAAACCAACACTCATCTCCAAGGGGGAGACTGTTACAACCCCCCTACTATAGCGATAACACCTGACTCCCCCTTGAGGATTCGTTTATGGTTTTGGTGTGCCTATATTAGCTTTCGTGGAGTTCGGACTTGAACTCTTCTTCGGAGAACTGAGGTTCTCCTTGTGTTGGTATCATTTCCTGTGTTTCTTGTTGCTGTGCAAGGACGGGTTGACCTACGAGGCGTTCGATAAGCTCTCGTAATTCTTCGTCAGAGTAGAAGGAGATACTGATTTTACCCTTTTTCCCAGTACGTTCTACGGAGACGGGTTTTCCAAAAACGGTTTCAAGTGAGCGCTCGAGCTGTACAATTGCAGGATCGATATCAACCACTCTTCTGCGGGTTTGTGGACTTTGTAGTGTCGTTTGTATCCTGCTTACAACAAGCTCTGTTTCGCGCACCGAGAGGTTTCGTGTAAGGATTTCGGCGAGAATTGCTCGTTGCTTTTCTGGATTGGTAATACGGAGCATGAGACGTGCGTGTGATTCGGTGAGTTTTTTATCTTCTATCGCCTTTTGCGCTTCGTAAGGGAGTTGTAGGAGACGAATGGTATTTGCGATAGACTCTCTACTTTTTCCCATACGTATGCTAATTTCGCGCTGCGAGAGAGCAAATTCATCGGAAAGACGTGCGTAGGCGCGCGCCATTTCAACTGGGTTTAACTCCTCACGCTGCAAGTTCTCAATAATTGCCATTTCAAGCTTGCCCCGTTCTTCTTGATTTTCTTTTACTACGGCCGGAATGTGTTCGAGGCCAATTTTTCGCGCAGCTAAAAGACGACGTTCTCCTGCTATGAGTTGGTATTCTACCTGTGCCCCATCTGGTGTCATTGTCTCCACCTTTGACAATACAACTGGTTGTAAGATTCCGTATTCTTTTATAGATTCCGCGAGCTCACTTAATGCTGTTTCATCAAAATGTCTGCGGGGCTGATAGGGGTTTGATTTTATCTTGCTTGTTTCAATCCAAAATACAGGCTCTTTGATAGGCTCTGCATAAAGTTGCGGGTCTAGTGTATAACTTACCCTATCGAGTGCTATGTTCGGGTGTGCGAATACGGGAATAGGGACATTTTCTTCTGATTCTGTGTCTTTTCCGATTTCTTGGGGTGAGTATCCGTGTGGGTTATAGACTGTTTCTCGTACAGGCATTGCTTCAACTGGATCATTTGCGATCCTAAAAGGTTGTGGGGGCCGTGGAGGATCATAATACCCTCCGATATTTGGTTCGGGCGTAGGATTTTCTCCTTGGTTTTCGAAATTATTGGAGGGATACTCCATGTTTTTTAAAAATAATAGCGAGTTTTTTTGGAATAACTCCTTTTCGTACTATGTTCCATGGTGTTTCCGTCATGTCGATGATTGTTGATGGAATCGTGTTTATTTTTTTTCTTGATTCAACAATGATGTCCGGTTTGTGAGTTTGGTTATTAAAGTAGGTTATTACTTCTTGTGCGGAGAGGGCGGGTGTGAGGGAGCTTGGGTTTGCGCTTGTTTGCGCTAATGGTTTTTTGTGAAATGAAAGGAGTTTGGTGAGAAAGGGGGTGTTGGGTATTCGTAACGCTACTGTTTTTCTCTCTCCCTTCTTTGCGGTGACTCTTGTATCGAGAAGAGAGTTTTCTTTAAGGAAACATATGGCGGTTACCGATCCGGGCCATACCTTATCGAGGAACATCTCCTGTTCTTTTGAGATATGGGCAATTTTCTTTGTCGCCGCAATACTATGTACAAATAATGGGGTTGGTTTTTTGGGGTCTCGTTTTTTAATAGCAAATAGCTTTCCTATCGCTTTTTTGTGGGAGGCATCTGCGATAAGTCCATAGACGGTGTCTGTTGGGGTTGCTATAATCCCCCCACTTTTTAGAATTGCGGTGTATGGTTGTAAAGGATCTGTGCCTCTTACCTCTCTTGTTATTTTATCATATTTCATGTCTCATTTCTACCAGATGTGGGTATCCTGTCAAAGATTCATTTTGGCGTTTTTGTGTGTTTTACTTCGAGCCGGTGGGTGGGTATTTCTCACACGTTCGCCACTCCAGCGTGTGGCTCACTCATCCGCAGACGCTCCGTTGTCAACCCAACTCGTTTCGGCTCGGGATTGACAACACCCTGCTCCGCACCTGCGGAATGGTTCGGAATACCCACCCAACGGCTCTCCGAAGCGGGATATTGAGATTCTTATTTATTCTGGTATCTTATACGTATGCCGAGGTGGCGGAATGGCAGACGCAATAGACTCAAAATCTATCGATCGCAAGGTCATGAGGGTTCGACTCCCTCCCTCGGCACCATGATTAAAGCTATTTTTGTTGATTGTGGAGGGACTCTTTTCTTCGTGAATGGTAATAATGAGCCCCTTTTAGATTTTATCAGGAGACATCAAAATAAATATCGTTTTTGTATTATTTCAGATACTACTCTCGATCTCGAACCAAGTTTACATTTTTTTAAGATCCGAGATTTATTTGAACTTGTTCTTACCTCTGGTACAACTGGGTTTTCTAAGGATAAACCAGAAATATACCAGTTAGCACTTAATATATTAAAAATTAAGTCAGAAGATGTCTTTTTTATTGATGATCATGAGGAATTTTTATCTGTTGCAAAAACACTAGGAATTCAAACCATTCTCTACACTACCCCGGAGACATTAGCGAGAGATTTAAAAACAATGACAGGAGAGTGAAAATGTCAGGTTTATAATTTGTTTGGAAAGCATGGTAAACAAAAACCCAAGCGTGGTGCTGGGGCTTTTCTATTTCTTTTGTGCTTTGCGATAGAGGATGATCCCCTCTCCGATTGTGTGGGCGATAGATTCTCGGCCATCCGCGGTGCATAGTTTTTTAAAGTCGCTATCGTTTCTAATATTCGCGGTTTCAATAAGGATTTTTTCTCCTGCGAGGTTAAAGAGTGGATTCATTACGATGAAGCCTGCGTGCATGGTTGAGAAGAAGGTTATTTTGGTGGATCCTATTTTTTTTGTGCGCGCAACTCCTTTTTTCTTTGCATTTCTCGCAATATGTTCACCAAGCACTGTTTGTACTCCATAGTAGGAGTAGACACGCATTCCTCGCACACTGGGATTTGTGGAATCAACATGGATTGAAATAAAGATGACTTTTTTTCTTCCATATGTCCTTATCTTTTGGTTTGCAACTTCTGTGCGTGGCGTAAGTGCTATTTCAAGGGGCCAATAAGCATAGCGTGAGGCGGGAAGGAGTGTCTTTAGCTCTTTGAGGATAGGGGGTGGGTTCACGGGTTCCCAGTAGGTATACTGGTCATTTTCTGCATTTATAATTTCATCTGGACCTAGAGTTACGTACACACCAGATGCACCACGCATTTTTAGGTACCAGGCAAGACGGCGTGTTATGTCGATATTAAGGACGCTTTCGGAAACGTGACGTAGCGAGCCATCTTTTTGTTTATCGGTTCTAATAGCTCCCGGGTCGTTATCGCCATGTCCTGGGTCCAGAACAAAATAATAGCCAGCAAGCGAGTTGTCTTTAGAGACCGTGTTTCGTAGAGAAGAGACGGCCGTTTTTTGTCGATCGATTTCATTTGGAATAGGTTGTGAGTTTGCAAAACGACATCCACCAAAGAGTAGGGAGATAATCAAAAAAGATACGACAAGAGGGCGCATGTGCCCCAACTCCTTTTTTCAAAGTATCTACCCCCATCATCTGTGTTTCTCGTCGTCCGGTCAATAGATTGACAAAAACTATATATTTATGGTAAATACGTTTTAGAACCCAAAAGGAGGTATACAAAATGCAGAAACCGAGCCGCAGGAGTTTTGTTTTTAGTTTGATTGCTTTGGTACTTATTTTCGTTTCTGGTCTTGACATCATGAACCCCACACTTCATTTTTTGGCTTTGCTTGGTATCACTTTTGCCAGTTTAAATCATATCCATGATGGGTTGAGAGGATATATGGTAGGTTTTTTGCTTGGGGTGTTGTGGACTCCCTGTGCCATGATGCAGTTTTCTATGGCAATACAATAGGAGAGGGTTATATAAAGAACCGTGCCAGTGTGCGCGGTTTTTTAATTGCTTATATTTTGAAAAATGAGCTGATCCTTTATTTTGATATTGTGTTCCCTTGCGAAGCTAGCGTTGACCTCAAGGACGTAGAGGGATAGTTTTTCTGGTTGATAGTAGATTGGTTTTGAGATGTCTTTGAGGGGCGGTACGTTTTCGTTGATAGAGACAATGCGTTTGTTTTCGTTGATCCATATCATGTCGATAGGAAAATTCATGTTGGGCATCCAGAATCTGTAGAGACCTGGTTTTTCAAATATAAAAAGCATGCCTTTATTTTTATCGAGTGATGTGCGATAGGAGAGACCTTGCTTCTGTTCAGCAGGAGTCCTTGCAAGCTCGACAGGAATTACCGTATCCCCTATTTGTATACTCGGGGTTGTTGCGTTTCCTCGTGTTTTTTCAGGCAGAGTTTGGGAGATGCCAAAAAAGATAAGGACAATAAGCGCAACGATGCCAATCATTAAAGAGTATGTTTTCATATTCCTAGTATATCTCGAAATTAAAAATCCTCCTTATGGAGGATTGTGCTATTTATTCTTGTCCTGAGTTTACTGAAGGATCTTTCGTTCGTAGGTCACAAACGTGTAGGCGTATTTATTTTTATCGTCCGGTTCATGTGAGGTGCGCTCCGTTTCTGTCCATACATCAGGGTTTTCAAAGATGGGAAACCATGCGTCTCCTTCAAAATCTTCACCTATGTAGGTGATGTAGAGCCGACTTGCGAGAGGGAGAAATTGGGCATAAATCGAAGCCCCTCCAATAACCATTACCTCATCCCATGGCTTTTCGTCTTCTCTACCTGTCCCAGCATATCCATGGAGAATTGATCCATCTATAGAGTGAGTTACAAAACATCCAGGGATTTCGATGTCTTGCTTGGTAATAACAATATTGGTTCTCTCGGGAAGGGGTTTTCCGATGGAATCAAAGGTATTTTTCCCCATTATTATCATTTTCCCTCTGGTGAGTTCGCGAAATCGCCTCATATCCGCGGGAAGTTTCCACGGAAGAGCGTCCTTGCTTCCAATCACGCGATTGCGCCCCATTGCTGCAATGAGAGATATGATCATGACGTTTCCTCCTTTGTTATACGGCCATTGGCGCCGAGATGGGTTCGTGATGAGTGTAACCCACTAATTTAATGTCGTCCATCCCAAAGCCATCAATATGTGTTACCTCCGGATTTAACCACAACTGAGGCGAAGGAAGAGGTGCTCTTTCAAGCTGTGTTTTTACTTGATCTAGATGATTGAGATAAACGTGTGCATCGCCAAGCGTATGAATAAATTCCCCAGGCTTTAAGCCAGTGACCTGTGCAACCATATGGAGAAGTAATGAATATGAAGCTATATTAAAGGGTACTCCAAGAAACATATCACAACTACGTTGATACATTTGAAGTGAGAGGGTGTTGTTCACGACAAAAAATTGGAAAAAGGCATGACATGGAGGAAGAGCCATCTGATCGAGTTCGCCTGGGTTCCATGCGCTTACGATGATTCTACGATCATGGGGGTTTGTTTTAATTGTTTGGATGGCGTGAGCAATCTGGTCGATGGTTTGGTCAGAATTTCCGGTATTCCACGAACGCCACTGCACACCATATACGCGCCCAAGGTCTCCCTCGAATCGTGCTTTCGGTTTCCAATAAGGGGCCTCTGCGTTTTCATTCCAGATGTTACATCCTAATTTTTGGAGGTCTTTTACATCAGAACTTCCGCTCAAGAGCCAAAGCAATTCCGCCTTCACCGCTTTAAATGCTAATTTCTTGGTGGTGACCGCTGGGAATCCATCTGCCATATTATAACGCATTTGCATGCCAAAAATCGCTCTACTTCCTACTCCCGTACGGTCAGGACGATCTACACCATGGTCTAAAATATGTTGTAATGCATCAAGATACTGTTTCATATTTTTTCTCTCCATTTTCTATTGTAATAGAACTGTACGTATCGTACTATACATGTATTATA
>CAYIOQ010000009.1:8518-11354 GCA_964365055.1 uncultured Candidatus Saccharibacteria bacterium
AATTTAAAAACATCAAGCTATGATGTTTCGCTTGGTGATTGTTATTATCGCGAACGAAGACCTGACAATTATGTTCATCTTTATAATATTTATAACAAGGAACATGTTGAGCGTGTGTGGGGAAAGGAACACTATCAGGCGGATAAGGCTTCCAAAGTGTTAAAGCATTTTGATTTTAAGGGTATAGCCCCAGAGGACAGAGTAATTCTTCTTGAACCAGGGGAAACTATTTTGGCACATACAAATGAGTTCATTGGTGGTCGTGGAACAATAACTACCATGATGAAAGCACGGTCATCATTGGGAAGAAATTTTATCGAGGTGTGTAAATGCGCTGGCTGGGGTGATGTTGGATATATAAATCGTTGGACGATGGAGATTACGAACAATTCACGGCATTATACTATTCCCCTTGTTGTTGGGCGTCGTGTTGCACAGATTATTTTTTTTGATGTGCAAGAAATTACTGCAAAAGACTATGCTTCAGATGGGAAATATCAAAGCGTAAAAGATTTCTCAAAACTTAAAAAGGGATGGAACCCTCAAATGATGCTCCCAAGATTATATCTGGACAGAGAGGCTCGAGGATGATAATGTATAGATCATTAGGCACGCTTAGCTCAGCTGGTTAGAGCACCTCGTTTACACCGAGGGGGTCGAGGGTTCGAATCCTTCAGCGTGCACCATGGAAAAACTAATTGTGAAACATGTTTCACGCGAAATATTTTGCTTTTTGAAAATCTCCTGCTTTGGGGATTTGTTTTTTAAAGAAGTCCCATGTTATAACCACAGACGAGCATTATAAACATATATTTATTGATTATGAAAAGAACGACAGCATATTTTGTTGGAATCAAGGGGGTTGGCATGACGGCGCTCGCTCAACTTTTAAAAGCAAACTGCTACAACGTAGTTGGTTCTGATGTTGCGGAAACATTTTTTACTGACGAGGTGCTTAAAAAATTAAAGATAAAAGTATTCGAGGGTTTTGATGAAAAGAACATTATTAAAAATCCTTCTGATATCTATATCGCTTCTTCTGCCTATAATGAGAAAAACAATCCTGAGATTGCGTATCTCGAGAAAAATAATATAAAAATTTTTTCTTATGCGGAAATGTTGGGGAGAGTTTTTAATGACAATCATTATGGGATTGTCATTACAGGTACTCACGGGAAGACGACAACTACAGCACTTGTTGGAAGTGTGTTGCGTGAAGCAAGGGTAGACCCTACTGTTGTTGTTGGTTCTCGTGTACGTGCGTGGGGTACGAATGCGATTTCTGGAAAGTCAAGATATTGGGTGATCGAGGGAGATGAATATCAAAATAAGCTTTCATATTTTAATCCGAAGGTTATTGTTCTCACACATCTTGAATATGATCATCCTGATTTTTTTCCTGATTTTGCATCTTATAAAAATACATTTCGTGATTTTGTAAAACGTATTCCACGCGATGGATATTTAATTGCATTTGGTGACAATAAAGATGTTCGTGATGTTGCAAAAGCAACACGCGCAAAAAAAATATTTTATGGTTATGGTGCGCGTAACGATATTCGTCTCCTCCCCTCTTTTCAAGATGAATCCTCTCAAACATTTAAAATTATTTTAAAGAATAAAAAAAACACCTTACTTACGACGCAACTTGTCGGAGATCATAACGCGTTGAATAGTGTTGCTGCATACGCTCTTGCAAAAACATTGCGCGTGAGTAATGCGAATATTAAAAAAGGAATTTTAAAATTTGGAGGAACAAGTAGGCGGTTTGAAATAGTGAAGAAAAAAAATCCAATTATAATTGATGACTATGCTCATCATCCAACAGAAGTGCAGGCGACACTCGCTGCGGCGCGAAAAAAATTTCCCGATAAAAAAATTATTGCTGTGTTTCATCCACATACTTTTTCTCGTACAGAGGCACTGCTCGATGATTTTGCCAAGTCGTTTAACGATGCAGACCATGTTATTATTCTTGAGGTGTATGGATCAGCACGTGAGAAAAAAGGGGAAGTGGGCTCTAAGGATTTGATTAGAAAAATGAAGGTCCACTCCCCCATTCCGGTTGAGTATGCTCGTGATCTGGATGATGCATTCATGTGTGCAAAAAAAGTTTTAGAGAAAAATAATCTAAAGGATTGTGTAGTGATTACGATCGGTGCTGGGGACGTGTGGAAGGTAGCGAAGCGTTTATCCGAAGCATTATGACGCGTCATAATGGTAAAAATTGTTTTGTATAAAATATAAATCCCCTCTCATGGGGGGGTTTGTTTTTTCCTTTATAGTTTTTTCCATGTTCCCAATTTTGGATGTGAAAATGATAATTCGTTATTCGTTTGTTTAAATTCAAATCTAATCGCACCACCATTTCCTAGTTTGAGAAGTAGCGTGTTTCTCCCCTCTTCAATTTCATATGTACCATGCGCCGTAACGCCTTCTTCGTCATAAAGGAGGAAAACTCCACTTTCTTTAAACTCGATTCCAGGAGCTTTTGGATTCTCTTGATTTACGTACATCCCTGTAAGCGTCTGGTTCGTTTCTTGATTTCCCGCGAACGAATCATTTGTCATAACACACAGGAGAAGCAAAATACCAATAAGGGTTTTAGTATAACTCATTGTTTCACCTCCTCTCTTTTTCAAGATGCCACTATCTTTAGTAGCATCTGGCTGTATCAAAGTCAACGATTGTATTGACGTTAGTCTTAAAAGAATGTGAAACATGTTACTCTTGACAAAATGTTTCACTACTGTGAAACATTTCTGATAAACATGTGTTTTACCCTCAAAATGTTTCACGTGAAACATATTTGGTGTTTCACACTTCTGTACCCCCC
>CAYIOQ010000009.1:11454-17583 GCA_964365055.1 uncultured Candidatus Saccharibacteria bacterium
CCCTCAAAATGTTTCACGTGAAACATATTTGGTGTTTCACACTTCTGTACCCCCCCCAAAATGTTTCACGTGAAACATATTTGGTGTTTCACACTTCTGTACCCCCCCCAAAATGTTTCACGTGAAACATATTATCCACAGCCGTAACCTTAAAAGATAAGGTTTTATCGGAACAACGATTAAATTTCCGCATTACCGGAAAAAATTTGTATATTCACGGGCTCGTATTATAAAAGTGTTTATCAAAATGTTTCACATTCTTTTTGCATTTATGTCAATACACTGAGGCTTTACCTGCTTTGGTTTCTTAGGTATATAATAGGTAGTTCCTTGAATGGGAGGTGATGTATGGATCTCAGGAATATAGATAGATGGAGCGTTGATTTCGGAAATGTCCTTGTTCGAAATATCCCTATCTCTGTTCGGAGAGAAATGCTTCAGCGATACCCCAATATTGGGGCACTAGAAGATACGACGGAATTCGATACATTTCTTTTACAACACTCCATGGTTTTGCCTAATGCATTTTTGGGTCTTAAAAGGCTTATTGAAATTAAAGGGGAAGATCGGGTTTGGATTGTTTCTCGTGCAGAGGGGACCCAGCGTATTGTAAATCGACGTCTTTTTGTCGTACACCATTTTGAGAAGATTACCGGCCTCCCTGTCGATCACATTCATTTTGTTGATAAGCGGGAAGAAAAGGCACTGGTGTGCCAATGGCTCGGTATACAGGGACACATTGATGATAGGGGTGAGGTTCTTTTTCATCTCCTTGGTGTGGTGCCGAATTTGATTTGGTTTTCACCGACAATAAACGATTTACTTAAGTGGTCGCTTGATCTTCGGTCTACTACATGCCGTGTTTCGGGATGGGATGAGATACTTTTAAAAATGTAATAGCAACAAACGGCACACGGATGCCGTTTTTAAATAAAAATTATATATGAAAACACATTTGCGTACGGGTGGAATTGGAGAGGGGATTGCGTGTGATTATCTACGAGCTAAGGGGTATAAAATAATCGAGATTAATTTTAAGAGGCGTTACGGGGAGATTGATATTGTGGCTAAGCTTAAAAATATATTTGTATTCGTGGAGGTAAAAACCAGTGCGAGTAATGTATTGCCAGAATGGCACATTACTTCGCACAAATTAAAAAAGTTTAAACGTATTATTGAAGGATATGTTTTTGAAAATAAATTGTACGGCACAGATGTGCGTGCCGATGTTGTTCTTATTTGTCTTGGTTTGATGGCAGAAGAGCGCCCTCTTGAACATATTGAGGGTATAGAATTTTGAATTCAAAAACCCACAGTTTTGTGGGTTTGTAATGTTTAGTTTTCTAAGAATGATTGGCGATCTCATAGGGGACTATACCGATCATTGCGTGAAGGAGAATAACATCTTTAAGTTCCGGGTCAGTTAGGTTTTCGGTAAGAAAATATGTATGTGTATCAAGATGAAGACCTGTTGTTTGTTTTGTATTTAAAACCGATATAAACTCAATATTCATTTTTATTACTTCTTTGTCAGGGTCACCTATGCGTCGCATGGAAAAATATAGTCGTGTAGAAATATTGTCATGTTCTATACGTGAGCATATTGTAAAATGTGTCACGATTTTTGATAGTTCTCCTACCACTGTTTCCAAAAGCACCTTTAATTGATCTCGTGGAACCACGATATTCACCACCGTTCGTTGTCAATATACTACTCTTAGTATGACGGGAAAAAAGAATATATCAAATTTGTCAATTTATTTTGACATTTTTTGTATAAAAATACCCACATAGTGTGAGTAATTTTGTTTAAAACCCTCCGATTGTATAAGGATTGTTTCCTTGATCGTCGTAGATGTGTACGCGTGTCCTTCTTTCTCCAGAAAGCTCCTGGGAGAGCTTATCTGCTTCTTGTCGTGTGTCGCAATCTTTGAGTAGCCACTCTTCCTTGGTATCCGAATTTACTTTAATCAATCTCCATTTCCCTTGTGGCGCCCTCTTTTCAATCTTTGTCATCGTCTCTACGCTCCTTTACCAATCCTTTTAAACATATTCATTCTATTTTGTCAAAAAGTGTGTTGTTAAGTTCTGCGCAATGTTTAATTTCGAATGTGTGTGATAGTGAGAATCGTTTTGAGAAACTTAAATATCTTTTCCATTCCTTTTATAGGGATAGACTCTTTCGTGGTGTGTGGATTTTTTACGCCATAACCGAGATTGAGGGTTTTGATTCCTTTTTTATTGAGATTGTTTGCATCTGAAACTCCCCAATATTTTTTATAATATCGAGTATTGCAACGGGTGTGTTGACGTATTGATTCAGAAATATATTTCACGAACTGGTCATGTGAATTAAAATAGTATCCATGATTTTTGAGTCGATCTTTGTAATAGCCAATGCATTTATTTTTTTTGGCGATTTTCCTGATAAGCGATTTTACTAAAGAGGCGTGCTTTTGAAGATTTTTTTTAGCGAAACTCCTCACTTCTCCATAAAGTTGAATGTCGCTTAGCAGGGCATTAGCATTGCTGCCACCTCGTATTATGCCAATATTACAAAAAGTGTCTCCCAATACACCATGGGGGGTTTCTTTTAGAAATTCAGAGAGCGCCAATACAATACTATGGCCTTGCGTAGCGGTTGACGCGTCTGCTTCTCTTCCACGAATACGAAGGTCTTGGTGTAGGTAATATGGCGAACTTAGTACTATTGTGCCGAAGGGTTTGGCAATATCAAAGCAAAGAGCCTCTTTTGAACGGACTTTTGTAAAATTAAAAGTATCTATCCCAGATATCCCGCTTTCCTCGCTTACACTCAAGAGAATTTCGAATGCACGATGATTTCTCTGTGTTTTGGACCACCTCATTAATTCAAACAATATGGATACGGCTGCTTTGTCATCTGCGCCAAGAATCGTCTTTCCTTTACTTTTAAGCACTCCATTTTTTACAATTGGTATGATGCCCCGTCCCGGTTCTACGGTATCAAGGTGAGCAACTAACAAAAGCGGTTTTCCATTACCACAAAATGACACAAATAAGTTCCCTCGTTTATCTTGTAAGACGGGAATGTGTAATGCGGTTAAGCGTTTTTTAAGATAGTGAGAAAATGTTTTTTCTGAGCCAGTTGGGCTGTCTTTTTGGACAAGTGTACAAAAAGTTTGAATAAGTCTGTTATGCATAGTGGTATTTATTTCTGTGTTGAAAAAAGGGAGGAGTGTGAGTATTTTTCACACTCCGAGATGTTTTTATAGGCATTCTTCTGCTTGTGCACGAAGTCGCATGAGTTCTTCTTTGTTTCGACCAAACGCGATCAGCATTCCCCACATTCCTTGCAAATAACAGAGCGGAAAGACTCCCGTGCGACGAGAAGAGGATAGTGTAAAAGCAATATTCTTTGTGTTTAGCTCGTCCCAGAGTAACCCAAGATTTTTATTTGGTTCGATCTTCCAGCAGACAAAGGGCATTCTGGGCGCATAGAGTGAACGAAATATTTTTGCTGGATGTGCACCTGTGAACCGCCCTACATTTGGATCTATCAATACTGGTTTTCCATTCACCGAAAGAAAATCAAATCCTCCAGGCCCACGTGGCTTCAACCATTGAAGTATTCTTTTCGTCATTTCAAGTAGTTCTTGTTGGAACTCTGAAGAAGTGGTAGAAGGCATGATGTTTCCTTCGTATGCGACGCCTTTGAAGGTTTGATCCGTCACATTTCCTAGTATTTTTTTCCCAATATATTGGATACTTGGTGAGATGTTTTTTCCTTAGAAGTCCACGTCTATTTGTAGGTATTCTTCGAGCACAACTGTTCCCATAGGGAAAGAGTATTGTACTAAATGTTGTTTAGATACGATTGGAAGGATGCCTTCTCCTGTGGTGCCAACAACTGGTTTTAGAATAAATCTTTTAACACCATCAGCTTGTAAAAGATCATAGGCGATAGAGAGTTCTTCATTGGTTGTGCAGACATATCCGCGTGGTAAGCGAATTTGCTTAACATTCTTTACAAGAAGTGGCAGTGGGGGGTTGCGTGTTGAGGCGATTACATTCTGGTGGAGAATACCTTTGTTGCTGTAGATGTGTACCCATTGCTTGTCGTCGCCGAAGATCGGTACTTCTAGTGAGGTTGCCCATCGCAAAAGAGGTTCCGTTACGGAATAGGGGATTATCTCCCATCCGTTTGGATTCACTTTATGTTGGATGTGAGCGAATAGTTCCTCTCTAATATCATCGCCCATTAAGTAGTTTTTCCCTGTAGTCCATAGAATTTGACTAGTTGTTAGGCCAAGCATATGTACACAGAATTCAGCGAATTCTTTGGTTTGTTGATTCCCTCCAGGAAGAATAATGATATCTTTTTGAGGACGGATGAGCGGGAGCGTTCGTGCTCCAATATACCACTGGTCTGCCCAATCGGTATCGAGCGCATATTCTGGTTTTGGACCATGACACCATAATCTTTGCTTTTTTGAATCGAAAGTTGCTTTCATTTTTACACCTCCTCTTGTCAAAGTACACCCGGCCTTTTTAGGGGCTGGTTTCTCCACATTGTTTTTTGTGGAAAAATCAACTTCTAAACAAAAACCGCCCTCCTCGGATATGGGAAGACGGTTTTGGGTGCTTAAGCTGTGTCTTGAGATTCAGATTTGGTCGCAACTAAAGGCAAAACCACCTTCCTCGCGAAGGCGCTTTTCCTCTTTCTTTGTTGTTACGATGTTCAAAATACTCATAATTATGTATTGATAGTAGCATAAGGATTACAAGCCTGGCAAGCGTTTCCTTACTGGTGCCCAGGGGGGGACTCGAACCCCCAAGCCCTTGCGGGCGCCACCACCTCAAGGTGGTAAGTTTACCAGTTTCTCCACCTGGGCAAGTTTATTTTTTTATGATTTCCTCGTCATTTATTTTAAAAATAATAAGTGCTTTTTTATGTTTTCTTTTAAGACACGGAACATTAGGAGAATAAAACATTTTTTTAAATAACACAATAGATTCCCTTTTGGCATATCTTAACTGAAATGTATCATGGGTTCCTTTAGTAATATGACCTTTGATTCGTATATGCTGATGTATTTTCTTTTTAAGCCACAATAAGAAAGGAAGGCTTCCTGATGCGATTGCAATATAAAACATAAAACTTGATTTCCAGCGTTTATCCCAATAGGAATATATGCTTCCATCACCATCAAAACAACCACGTACAAAGTCAAAGAAACATGTGTCTGGTATTTGCAATGAGCGCAATATTTTTGATTTTTTTGGAGTGAGCCCTATGGAAATGAGCCACTCATAAAAAATTACATTTCCGAATTGAATGCGTGAATATGTTTCCTTGGATCCTGCGGTTTTCACGCCTATCTTTATGTGATTAATTCCAAGGCATTTCTGAAAAAGTTTAGTGAGTTGTATGTCCTTTGATGTAAAATCAATGTGCCTCCCGTCTTTAGATAAACACCCGTCCGACGTGATAAGACCGACAATATAGGCAAGTTGCGGTGTCCATTCTGTGGGAATAGTATTTTTTGGTTTTGGTCCTCTTTTGCCCATATATCTCTATTATACTACGTATACCATTTTATACAAATAAAATACGCTATACGATGTATAATTTAAAAATCCACCAAAGAGGTGGATTTTTGTGGCTATGCTGTTGCTCCGACTTTTTCTCTGCTTTTCTTTTTTGAAAGATTGCGAAGGAAGTAGAGCTTTGAGCGACGCACGTCGGAGGTGCTTATAATTTCTACTTTTGCGACGGAGGGGCAGTTGAAAGGGTACACCTTTTCAACACTGATACCATCCATGACGGCTCGTGCGGTAAAGGCACCACCAAGAGTTTTTCCATGTTTAATGGCAATAATGATGCCAGTAAACGCCTGAAGACGTTCTTTTTCGCCGTCTTTGATTCTTTCGATGACTTTTACCTTCATTCCTGTTTTGAGCTCAGGAAGTTCACCCCTTTTTTGTGCCTGATTAAAAATGTCTAATTTGTTCATAGTATAGTAGGTAATTTGACCTCTTAAGTAAGTAATGTTGATTGTAGAACAACTTTTTGATTTTAGCAAGCACTGGGCACAATCTAAGGAAGTCCGACTTCCTTAGATTGTTTGTGGGGACTTATCCACATTT
>CAYIOQ010000010.1:0-4223 GCA_964365055.1 uncultured Candidatus Saccharibacteria bacterium
GAAAACATATATTGTGCGACGTATATTGTCGAGAGCTTTCCTTGAATAAATCCACTCCCCCACATCGTTTAAAAACTGGAAAAGATAAATGGTCCGTGGTACATAATACACAGAACCTAATAAGCAATATACGGAGGTTAGGCGTTATGCTTCCAGAACCAGATCGCGTGAATGATTTTATTAATGAACTTGACTGCGGCTTGGGCGCTAACAATTATCAAAACTTGACACTAGACCAGCGTTTGCATGTTCTTCGTGAATATGAACACAGAATCGATAATCTTGTTCGTGGTGGCAAGGTTTCTGTTGAAGAGTCTTGGGATGCCTATTTTGGACTTCTTCACGAGTATGATCTTCTTGAGGCGTGGGCTGATCGTGGGCGTGTTTTAAAGAACATTGATACTAAGCGATATAATCCCTTTGAGTCAAAGAATCCCAATGTTTTACTTATCGCGCGTATCAGATTGGGTAACAATGGTTAAGAAACATAAACGACTCCCCTGTCGTTTTTTTATTGACGAAGCAAGACAGATGTGCTAACGTAACCATGGTTCCTTGTGAACTAGAAACGGAGGAATATATCTTATGGGCTGGCTTGCGTGGCTTGCATTGTTTTTTGTTCCTTTTACCACTATGTTTTGGGTACTTATCGCCTTTGAGTTTTTCCTTTTTCTTGCTTTTATCGAATACGAAAAGGGCTTTTGGGCAACGGTTACCATGGTTGGTACACTCGTTGGGCTACAGTATTTCGGGGACGTACCCATTGTTCCTTATGTGATGGAGCATCCATTTTATACTGTTGCATGGGTTGGTGGATATTTTCTTTTTGGAACAGTTTGGGGTATCGTAAAGTGGTGGTTTTTCGTTACGGATAACAAGGGACGCTATAATCAGGCGCGTGCAAAATTTCTACAACAGAAGAATATTACCACGAGTGAAATTCCAGAGAATCTCAAGAAAGAATGGAAAGAACTGGCTTCGCGCGGGTCTTATTGTGGTGAGGAGAGGTTTGTGGTAAATCCTCTCGCCTACAATTATAAGAGGAAGATTCTTATGTGGATGACGTATTGGCCGTGGAGTTTGATCTGGACGATGATCAATGACCCAATTAAGAAGCTTTTCCGTAGAATTTATGAAGCCATTTCTTTACAGTACCAGAAGATTTCCGATCATGTTTTTGCGGGAGTGGAAAAAGATTTTCCGGACCAGGAAACTAGAAACTAGTAGTATCCTGTGTCACTTAAGTCGGGCAATGCTCGGCTTTTTATTTTGTCGTTGAGTAGATAAGGGGTGTTTTTGCGACAAGCTCCTCCCCTACTATAAGGCCAAGAGCAAAACTAATAGTGGTGCTAAGAAAGATGAGAAGTCCAAAAATAACGAGCAATCTGTGTTCCTCATAGAAAATTTTGACTTTTTTGATGAAATTTGTCATAATGTTGTATCTTGCTAACACACTAATTATTTATCTATGGCACACACCAAAGCGGGCGGCTCTACCAAGTTGGGTAGGGATTCACGCTCAAAACGTTTAGGAGTAAAAAAATTTGATGGACAACCTGTTAAAGCAGGCACTATTTTGGTACGTCAGCGAGGGACAAAATGGCATCCAGGTAAAAACGTACGACGCGGAGGCGATGACACGCTTTACGCAATTGTTACAGGAAGTGTCAAATTCTCATCACGCCAAAAAACATCATTTGATGGATCTAGGAAGAAGATTACGGTAATTAACATAGTCTAAAAAGAGCTTTCGATTTTTACATTTAGTATTGAGCGTATTCCGTCTTTTAAGGAAACAGGGATTTCAACGACCCCTGTTTTTTTTATCGGGCGATCGAGTTCGAGCATATCTTTTGAAAGTTCAATCCCCTGCCCGTTGAGTTTCAAAAGGATATCATTTTTTGTAATTGATCCAAATGCATTTTCTTTGGATGTTTTAAGGGTGAAAACAAGCGTTGTGTTTTTTAGAGTATACGCAAGGGCGATTTGTGACGCGTATTCTTTTTTTTTGCGTGTTTCATTAGCCTGTCTTTGTTGCATTAATACAGAAAGAGCTTCGTTAGTAGCGGGTTTCGCGAGGTTTTTAGGAAAGAGAAAATTTTTAGCATATCCCTCCTTGCATTCTCTTATCTCTCCTTTCTTCCCTACCCCGGGTACGTTTTTAAGAAAAATAAGTTTCATAACCCTTGTTTTGTAATTGGTCCTTGAGGATCGTCATGGTGTTCAAAAATAATATTCTTTATTGAATTTGGGTTGGGCACATCTACAATAATAAATTGCTCTTCTTCTCCGGCAGTTTGTACCTTAAGGGTTCCAAAGTCAAGAAGCGATGGAATCACTCCCGTTACATCTACTCTAATGTCCTGAATTCGCTCAAGTCGCATTTCTGCTATGTCTCGCGCAAAAAGACCCTTTTGTTCTATTTTTAAAAGACGACGGTTGGTGATGAGAACCACGTCGAGATAGTAATTTGTTGTCCACGCAACCGCAAATAAAATCCATGAAAATTCAAGCCATACGAGATAAAAAAAGACAATAAAGGCCAAGTAATCTGTTGCGTATCCATCTCTTTTTATATTATTTAAAAATGGCGCAATAATTAGAGGTATCAGTGCAATATAGAAAAATATAAGGATGTCGACGGCAACAATGAACCAATGGCGTCTGATAGTTTTTGTGATGGTTTCGTTTTCGTAGAGTTGAATCATGAGGCTGGTGTGTTAAGGAATGCGACGACGGTGTAAAAAAATAAGAAACTTGTAATAAGTATATAAACAAATTGTACTTTTTTAAGGGATTTTGTATTGATGCTGTAGTTTGTCCAGTGATAATTAAGAACAATGCTTAATATAAACACAAAGAGGGTCAAAAAAATAAGGGTAAGGAGGGCGACTAATTTTAATGTTGAGTTGTCCATTATTTTATTTGTTCTTTAAGTATTTCGATGGCTTTGCTAAGTTGTGGATCACGTTTCTTTTCTGCATCTTCTTCGGTCAAGGCTACCTCATAATCAGGAACAAGCCCGCCATTTGCAAGAGAGGTCCCTTTTGGGGTAAGCCATTTCGCGATTGTTACTTTTAGGGAGGATCCGTCGCTTAGTGTTCTTAGTTCTTGTACCGTCCCCTTTCCAAAAGTTTTCTTTCCGACAAGCTTTATTCCCCTATTATCTCGTAGGGCACCAATGAGAATCTCTGAAGCGGATGCCGATCCTTCGTTTGCGAGGAGAACCATAGGGAATTGTCGTAACACTGCACTTCCGTTTATATTTGAACGGTGGAGTTGAATCTGCCCTTTATAATTTTCTTCTTTTACTACAATTTGTCCCGGTTCTATGAAATGGCTTGCGATGTTTATTCCAACTTCTAGGAAACCTCCTGGGTTGTTACGTACATCAATGATATATCCCTTAGTGCCACTAAGAAGAGATTCGTAAAGAAGGCTATAGAATTTTGACGCTGCCCGTGCATTAAAGTTATAAAGTTTTATGTGTGCAATGCCCCCGTCCAGCATAGCGAGTTCGGCGGTAGGGATCACTATTTCCTTTCTTGTTATTTCAAATTCTTTTGGGGCTTGTGTATCTTTTCTGAGTATTAAGAGTTTTACTTTTGTATCTATAGGGCCACGGATAAGACGTATTGCTTCATCGAGGGACATATCTTTGGTAACTATCTTGTCATCAATTTTGAGTATTTTATCTCCCGCACGAAGCCCAACTGCCTCCGCCGGGTTTCCTTTTAGGGGTGCAACGATGGTAAGATCCTCGTTTTTGAAGCCAATTTCCGCTCCGATACCTCCGAAGGCCCCACCCACTTCTTGAGAAAACATTTTGTTCTCATCAGGAGTAAAGAATTCAGTATAGGGGTCGCCGAGAGATTTTATCATCCCCTTGGTTGCTCCATATACCATGTTTTTTTCGTCTATTTTTGCCTTGGAGATGTAAAGATCTTGTGCGGTATTCCACGTTTCCCAAAAGATGCCAAAGTCGAGATTGGGTTTGGTGGGTGAGGTAACGTGTGCTGGAATTATAATCTGTGATGGTGCTAGTGTCGCATAAATTCTCCCCACATAAAAACTACCTATCCCAACAAGGAGAAACGATATAATAAGAACTGGGATTTTTATTGCTATTCCAGCTGCTTTTATGAAGAGAATGAGTTTAGATATTTTTTTCATATGGTATCTTATAAGTATCGAGTTTTTCATTCTCTCTGTCAATTTGTGAA
>CAYIOQ010000010.1:4323-16760 GCA_964365055.1 uncultured Candidatus Saccharibacteria bacterium
GTGCTTACCTACTATGCCAAACAACCCCTTGCGCGAGGTAATCTAATTACTGTTCCTCTACGAGGAAAAGATGCCATTGCTTTTGTTGTTTCTTCGACACACATAAAAGAGACTAAGCTTTCGGTAAAGCATGCCGGATACGCCTTGCGGCCCATAAAAGGCGTAATAAGCGACACGTCTATTATTAGTCCACGACAAAAGCTTTTTTTCGAACGCGTAGCATTGCGTTATAACATTGTTCTTCCCCTCGTTCTTAAATACGCTCTCCCCTCTCCCACAAAAACGTTTCTTCACTTTCCTGAGGTATCTATTCCGAAGCGTTTTGATAGTGTTGGCTTTCAGCGACTCATTCTTGTTCCTTCAGAGGCGTTCCTCGCTTATGTTGCTCAGGATTTTGATAATGAAAACGTCATTGTTTATAAAAAAACAATGCCAGTTAAAAAACAACGAGAGGTTTGGATTAAAATCTTGAGGGGAGATCCCGTAACTGTAGTTGGGTTATCTTCGGCACTTTTTTTGCCGTGGCATAACCTCGCCTTCATCGAGATACTCGAGACTCATAATGGTCTATATAAATCTTTATCTGCTCCCTTTTTTGATGTGAATATCTTGGCTCGAGAACTTGCTCATACCCATGGTTCAGATGTAACGCAAGGCGCTATGACGCGTCATAGCGCGGGAAATATTGCATACACGCTTATCGAAGACAAAAAGGATCCCACGAGGAGAAGGCAACTTGATGTGTTTTCTCGGTTAATAAAGAATGTACCGCTAGCAGCATTACAGCAGTGTGATAAAATTGTTATTCTTGTGAATCGACGTGGATATACCCCATTTGTTCTCTGCGCTTCGTGTGGGTACATGTACCGTTGTCCAAAATGTTCTGTTGGGTTTGTTTTGCATGAAAATGATACGTCTCGCGCAAAACGTCTTGTGTGTCATCATTGCAATTATGTAGAGAAAAACCCTCAGGACGTTTGTCCGGAATGTCATGGCTTTTTAACCGGATTTTCTGGTGTGGGAACGGAAAAAGTAGGAGAAGCGTTTAAACAAATACTTCCACACCATACGTTTTTTATCTTTGATTCTGATACGGTCAAAACCCTTAAAAAAGAGAAGGAGATGTTTGGGCGATTTAATGAGTCTTCGGAAGGTGTTCTTGTTGCCACAGAGCTTATTTTTAAACACCCGCTTCCTCAGCTCGATGCATCATTTATCATTGATACAGATCGTATGCTCAATATTCCTGATTTTTGGAGCGGAGAGCGCGTATTTCGTATGATACGTACGCTTGGGTTTTCTTCGAAACATGTTTATATTTTTACACGGGATGTCACACGACCTATTTTTGGGTATATTAACACACCAGAAAATTTTTTTGAAAGAGAAAATAAAGCGAGAGAACGATATGGATATCCCCCTTTTGTAGAACTCACCAAAATTACATATGCACACAGCAACAAAGAAAGTATAGAAAATACGATGACCACTCTCGTAACACAAATGCGGAAGTTTTTGATTGATAACAATACGGAGGTATTATTTGAGGTTTCAGACCCCTCTCCGGCTTTTGTAAGTAAGATTAATCGGCGGTTTTATTATCATATTATTTTACGCCTCAAAAAAAGTCTTACAGAAATTACGGATGATGATTTACGTGCACGGAATCGTCTCTTATTGCTTGTGCCTCGTGGTTTTGTCGTTAATATTGGGGCTTCTTCCATTCTTTGATTTTTCATGGTAAAAAAGTAAAAACCTTATGTTTAAACTTGTTACCATTGCTACAAAAGAATCTGAGGTCTTTTTGAGAAAGAAAGCTAAGGAAGTTTCTGATCCCGGCTCCATTACCAGGGCCTTTGTGAGTGAAATGAAAAAAACTATGATTGCTGCAAATGGTATTGGTCTCGCGGCTAATCAGATCGGTGAAGAGTGTAAAATGTTTGTCGCGGTTCATGCCGGGAAATTTTATACTCTTATTAATCCCGAAATTATAAAAAGTTCCGCGGAGGAAGAAGAGGCTGAGGAGGGTTGTTTGAGTGTTCCTATGATATATGGGCCCGTGAAGCGCGCAGCGAAGGTAATTATCCAAGGAACAGATATGCGAGGTAAAGTAGTAAAGATTAAAGCGGTGGGTCTCCTCGCACGTATTTTTCAACACGAGATAGATCACCTTAACGGGAAACTTTTTATTGATAGGGCGGCTTCTTTGTATCGCGTTGATGGAGAAGTAAAAGCTTAAACTCTAATCGAATACTTTGTATTTAGTATCTAGTATTTTGTATATGTCCGCCGCAGGCGGACTGCATACTAACTACAAGATACCAGATACCAGCTACAAATTTTATGAAATATGTTTTTTTTGGTACCCCTGATTTCGCCGTTACTACACTTCGGCATCTTATTGAGGCAGGTTATATTCCTAGCGCTATTGTTACTAATCCTGATAGACCTGTTGGGAGGAAGCATATTATAACTCCCCCACCCATAAAACAATGGGCATTAGAACATTCCAATCAACTATGGAAGTCCGACTTCCATAGTTTGGTATTCCAGCCTCAAAAGCTAGGTGAGATAAAAGAACAGCTTGTGGCATTAGAACCTGATCTTTTTATTGTTGCTGCATATGGAAAACTTATTCCTAAATCAGTTCTTGAAATACCAAAACACGGAAGTCTAAACGTACATCCCTCGTTACTCCCCATCCACCGAGGTCCCACACCCATTCAGACAGCAATCTTAAATGGTGATAAAGAAACGGGGGTAACTATAATGTTGATGGATGAAAAAATGGATCATGGAGCAATATTAAAAATGCAAAATGTAAATCTCAAAAATCAAAATTATAGAGAATTATCTAAGGGATTGGCGATGTTAGGAGGTGAATTACTCATTGAAACCATTCCTCAGTGGATAGCGGGTGAAATAGGTCCAGCCTCACAGGATGATGAAAAGGCGACGTATACACGAATTTATAGGGGCGAAGATGGGTTGTTGGATTTTTCAAAAAAAGCTGAAGAACTAGATTGCCAAGTACGTGCTCTAAACCCCGAACCAGGAACTTATTTTATAAAAGACGGAAAACGTATAAAAGTACTCAAGGCTCACATCAAAACCCCCAACTATGGTAATCCGATTACCATAGTTGGGGGAATGGAGGGGGGCGATGGTGCTGATGGCCGTAAGGAGGTGTGGATACAATGCAAAAAAGGTGTCCTTATTCTAGATACTATTCAAATGGAGGGCAAAAAACCGATGTTAGGGAATTTACTCCACTGAATAAGGTTCAACCTCATTCGGTGGGTGACAGAGTTATTCACAAAAACTAAGGCGATGTTCTTTCCCTGCATACTCTTGGTTTGCCCAAGAAGGAGTTACTATATCTACATTAAGCTGGCAAAGCTCTGTTTTTTTTAGATCAATTAATTTTATAAATGCTTCTTCCGCTTGTTTTCGTGCGAGTTTAAAATTTCTGCTAATAATAAAAAGAAGATATCTATTTTTTGGTTCTTGATATGCAATTTGGTAATCTGTTGTTTCAATCAGCTGATATTCCTTTATATATTTTTCATCTACGATTATCATGTTTCCATTTTGATTTTTCACTGAAGCGTTTTTAAAAGCATTTATCCTGGCACGCTGAGAAATATTTTTTTGAGTTTGTTCTTGGAGAGTGGTTGTCGTTTGGGTTGTTTCCGGTGATTTTATTTTTAAAAAAAATAAGAAAAAAACTAGACCAATTATGGCAAAAGTACCAAACAATAAAAAGTATTTTCGCTGCATAATTTTTTTTATTTACAATTTTTATATGTTGACCATTGACTCCACGTACCATTTTTTTGCAAGGGAACTATAACGTTTCTTGTATAGCTGTCAAAATCGATTCCTGTGACTCGTGTACCACCCCTGTCGTTAAGTGATCTCCCTGTTCGTTCTATTTTCACCCCTACTTTTGACGCACATGCTTGTAGCGCTGAAAAATTTTTAATTCTTGCAGGGACGCTATAGGGTGGCCAATGGTTTGTTGTATCAAGACAAGCTACTTTTCCTTGGTAGGATTCCCATGCAGCATCACAACGTCCGCATGTCCATAGGTTATATTGAAAAGGGCCAATGCTATAATCGGCATTTGCGATGTCTTCTGTCGCTGGTCTTAGTCCGCTGTCATTAAGTGTGAGAAGTTTTCCACCACTTTCATGGTTACATACACATATAGCAATACGTAAATCTGCTCCAGAAAAATATCTACTAAGAATATTTTTGTCACATGCTCCTGTTCCATTTGTAGCATAATTATTTCCGCTTCCACCACCTCCTGATGGTTGTGTGCCTCCTCCAACTTCTTTATCACGGGTTTGTTTTACGTTTAGAGTGCCCCCTCCTATGTTTGTATTCGCGTATTTTCCTGGTTGTGATGTGCAGGAGAACTTAAACCAATTTCCCTCCACTTTGTTTCCTAGAAAAAAATGAATAAGCGTGTTCATAATAAGAAAGGCGCAAAGAAAAAAAGCAAGTCTGCGCAAAGTTGTTCCTATCATATTTCTTGCTTCGTTCACCTTGCTTGAATTTGATCCAAACATCACCATCAAAAATCCGGCATAAGCAATGATAAAAAAAGAAACCACAATACTCCATGTGTTTACAAAGATAAAAACATTGTTTGCAAGCACCAAAAGATGACATGCACTACAATCCGGCCCACTACAGGGAATAAGCCCTTGGGCTGACGTGATAGTTGGCATTAATAACAAAAAAACCAATATAACCACTTTTTCCATTATTGTTTTCTTAGAGCAAAACGAAAATCATACATAGTACTTGATTGGATAGTTCCAGAGCTTGAACGATTGTTAACAAAACCTTTATTGGTCCACATACCAACATGGCCTGGCTCTCCTTTGTTTTGAATGACACTTCCCACACGTCCGTTTTTTACAGGTCCCCATCCCCACGTTGTCCATGTTGCTGGTTCTGCTGGGCCACCATCGCCTCCCCTTACAAATACAACATCGCCTGGTTTGAGTTGGGAGGGATTAGTAATAATGGTGGTATAACCCTTTTGGGTATATAAAAGAGTTCCGAGATCTCCGACTTTTGCACGCGCTTCTGCTCTGGTAAGGACGCCAGCGTTAACAAGCGCCTTACTAACACCGCTAGCACATGCTTGGTTCGGGGTCGCTCCGTATTCAGTAATACTTCGTTGCTCAATTAACTTGTTCATTTCGTTTGAGGCGGCTGTTGGGCTTCCACCACCTGTTGGTGTTGTTGCTGCATTACCCGTACCATCATCTGATGTCCCTCTTGTTTTTATCACCATAAGCGTTCCCCCTCCTTTTTCGCCTCCTTTTGCGAAACGCAACGAATCTGATTGGCAGCTAAAGTTAAAGAAGTCCGTTTTTTGAGCGCCGGTAAGAGCCACGAGCACCTGATTTGCAATAAGCCATGATCCAAATATGATTGCGAGCGCAACAAGAGTATTGATGATAAGACCTTGTGCCTCTTTTGCTTTTCCTGGATTTGCGCTATTTATAATTATCTTTACTCCCGCGAAAGTTATAAGTCCTACCCCAAGTAAGGCGCTGATACCCAAAATCCATAAATAAATGCGATTGATTAGCACCAAGAGATCGCACAACGTACATTGCGCTATGTTTGTTACTCCTTGACAATTTTGGGGGACGAGACCTTGAGCAGAGGCGAGAAGAGGGAGTAAGAGGGGGAGGGAGAAAACAAAAAAGACAAAAAGAAGTTTTTCATAGAGTGTATCACGCATAATGTTTTTACCAAGTCCCTCCGCTACCCCCACCTGCATAATCTATTGTATTTGCGGAAGGTGATGTACCTAGGTTCGGTTGTTGTTTTACTTTGATAGTCTCTAATACAGCGTAGATAAGACCTTGTGCGAGGAGGATAACACCGAGACCTATGATGGCCCATTTCAACGTGTCTTGTCCCTCTTTTTGCTTTGTAGAATTGCCAGCTGAGGTCATCAGTTGAAGCGCTCCCCAAATAATAAATACTACAACGAGCGCGATACCAAGATTGCCCATGAACGTAGTTATGTTTTTGATGATATCTTCTAGCTCCAGACCTTTTAAGGGATCTGCCATGTCATTATCAAAGATTCCTGCATAAGTATACGCGTATGTGCAAAACGTAAACACAAACATTGTCATGGAATATAGGATGATTTTTTTTTGTTGAGTGGTCATGATACAAGGTAGTCCTTCGACAAGCTCAGGAACTACACAAATTAAAAGTTTATTTTTTTGAATGGTTGGTAATGACTTTTATTTCGCTGTTGGGAACAAAGTGGATAACGTCTCCTTCGTCTTCGAGGATGGTGTTTTTAATGTTGATTTCTTGTACAACGCCTTTGACTCCAGCAATCGTGACAGTGTCCCCCACCTCATAATAGCTCCCTAAAAATAGGCCAAAACTTGTCATGAAGTTCTTGATGGTTGATTGAAAAGCTAATCCAAATGCAACACCAAAAATACCAGCTCCCGCAAGAAGCGTCTTATAATCAATATTGAATTGAGCAAGAATGATGATAACCGTGATGAGCCAGAGAATAATGCTCGCAATACTATTGATAAAACCAACAGCGGTTTTAACCCGTTTTTCCTGAATGAGCTTTGGTTTTGATTTTCCAATGTGGATGAGTTGGCGTGCGATGGGGCGTATCAGAGATTTTAAAATAAAAAATACAATGAGAATAAAAGCAATTCTCATAATAATCTCATCGAATACACTGTAAAAATCCATATTCTTTTATTATAAACGTAAAGTTTAAAATACAAAAGGAATAACGTGTTAAGTAGTACGTACGATGTCGGCTCCTAGGTTTTTGAGACGAGTGTCGATGTTTTCATATCCGCGGTCGAGTTCTTCGATATTATTAATGGTTGATTCTCCCTCTGCAATAAGGGTGGCGATAAGGTGTGCCATGCCTGCGCGAAGATCTTTTATGGTGAGAGTTGCCCCCATGAGTGTCGTTGGGCCATTTACTAAAATGCTGTGCCCATGATTTTTACCATTGAAGCGACAATTAATTTCTCCGAGACATTTTGAAAAGACACGTATATCGGCTCCCATTGCGTTTAAGTCTGCCACGTGACCAAACCTATCTTCGTATACTGTTTCATGGAGTATAGAACTTCCTTTTGCTTGGGTAAGAAGAAGGGTGAAGGGTTGCTGCCAGTCGGTCATAAAGCCCGGATGGGTATCTGTCTCTAGCTCGATACTTTGAAGATTTTTTTCTTTCCAAAAGCGAATTCCAGCGTTTTCTACCTTGTATTCACCTCCTACCTTTCTCAGGGCGTTTAAAAAGGTAATAAGATGGTCTTGCTTGGCATTCCGTATGAATACATCTCCGCGGGAGGCAACCGCAAGACATGCAAAAGAAGCCGCTTCGTTGCGGTCTGGTGGAATGGTGTGCTCGATACCGCGGAGAGATGTTACGCCATCTATATATATAGTTCTATTGGCACCGAGCTCAATAATTGCCCCCATGTTTTGGAGCATTTTTATAAGATCGATAATCTCTGGCTCGGTTGCTGCGTTTTCTATGACTGTTCTTCCCTTTGCTAGTGTTGCTGCGAGAATGGTGTTTTCTGTCGCTCCTACGCTTGGATAACGTAATTGTATTTTTACTCCACGTAATCTATTTTTTGCGTGCGCATAATATGAAGATTCTCGTTTTTCAATTGTTGCTCCCATTTCTTTGAGCGCTTCGAGATGCATGTCTATTGGCCTTGGACCTATTTTGTCTCCTCCGAGGAGTGGTATCTCAGCCTCTCCTGTACGGGCGAGGAGGGGTCCGAGGGCAAGTACGGGGATTCTATTCTTGCGACTCAAAGAGATAACACGCGTATTTTTGATTTCAGGGGTATGGATAGTGACCGTATTGTTATCTCTCGTTACAGAGCTTCCTACGAGCTCACAGAGCTCCTGAGTAATCGCCACGTCTCCAATATTTGGAGTATTGTGAAGGACCACGGGCTCACTTGTAAGTAAGGAGGCAACGAGCATTTTAGTCGCCGCATTTTTCGCGCCACCAAGGGTAATCTCTCCCCCAAGCTTCTTACCTCCCTGTATGGTGAATTTCATAGTATGTTTTTATCATAACACTCTCTTTGGAGACAAAAAAGACGCCTTGTACGGGTGTCTTTTTTGATTTGAACTAGCGTTTACCCCACTGAGGAGCACGACGCGCCTTTTTGAGGCCGTATTTTTTTCGTTCCACCATGCGGGGATCTCGGGTGAGATATCCTGCACGCTTAAGTCTTCGTTTGAATTCTCCGTTGAAGGAAAGAAGTGCTTTGCTGATGCCAAGACGTATCGCCTCTGACTGCGCGGTAACTCCCCCGCCGATAACTTTTACATCTCCTCCGAAATATTCAGCAATTTTCATTTTTTTAAAAGGTGCTTCCACGGTAAGCTGTGTACGTTTCACAGGAAAGTAGATGTGAAATTCTTTACCATTAATCACGATGTCTTTTCTCTTCGGATAAAGACGTACTTGCGCAACTGCTGTTTTTCTCCTTCCAAGACCATAGAAATATTTTTCAGCGTCTTCCGTCTTTGTAGCGGACTCCTTTTTGACAGTTGTTTTTTTAACTTTAGTAGCAGTAGGCATAATTATACAAAAATAAGTCGCTTAATTCTTTTTGCTCGTAGTTTGTTTTTAGGAAGCATTCTATAAACCGCTGTTCTTAAGAGACGTGTAGGATCTTTTTCAAACACTTGTTCAGCTCTGAGCTCTTTAAGATGGCCTAGGTATCCGGTGTGTTTATAGTAGATTTTTTGTTCCATTTTTTTTCCACTCAACTTTATCTTCGCGGCGTTTGATACTTTTACGACATTGTTTCCCGCTAGTCGTGGTTCATAAAACGGACTATTTTTGTCCTGCAAAAGAGATGCTATTTCGGAGGCGACACGGCCGAGCATTTTTTCTTGTACATCTATCTCAATGATTTGTGGTTTGGTAGTAGTAGGCATATGTTTAGACCCTGTAGTAGAAATTCGACTTTAAAAAGTGAACTCTTCTTGGTTATATGTGGATGATGTTAAAATTATTTTTTATGATTATTGAATAATTCATACTGTCGAATTTTCACTACGGGGTTAGACAAATTCAATAATTGCCATTGTCGTTCCATCGGCTATGCGACTTTTCCCCTTGATGATGCGAGTATATCCACCGGCGCGTTCTTTGTATTTTGGTGCAATTTCATGAAAAAGTTTTTTGGAAGATATTTTTGGAAGACGACGCATCAGAAGACGTAGGGAGGCAACGTTTTGTTTTTTTGCAACGGTAACTAGTTTTTCAACCGTACTTTTTATAGCCTTTGCGCGGGTAAGGGTTGTTTCCATTTTTCCGTGCATAACGAGATTGTGGTTCAAGCTTTTAATAAACGCTTTGCGTTCAGAAGTTTTTCTGCTAAATTTTCTTACTTTATTTACGTGTTTCATATGATAGGTGTTAGTTTTTTAGGTGTTAGCTTATTAGGACGTTCCTAACCGACTAATCCCTAACATACTAAAACCTCACTTATTTTTTTGCCTTTTTTGCTTTCTTTGTTTTTTCACCGCTCTCTTCTTCTGTGGTTTCCTCCTCCGAATCTACTTCTTTATCGTTTGTTGAAGCGTTTACAGTAAGAGCTTTAAATTGGTCAATAAGAATTGTTACCGCCTCATTGAATGCCTCTTGTGGAGATATGCTCCCATCTGTTTCAACTTTAAGAACGAGACGATCATAGTCTGTGCGTTCTCCTACACGCATTTTTTCTACTGAGTCTTGGACGCTTCGGACCGGTGTAAAGATGGCATCGACAGCAATAGTACCGATGGAAAGCTTCTCTGTCTGGACCTTATCTGAGGTTTGGTAACCGAGGCCATGTGCTACGGTAATTTCCATAATCAAAGAAGTCTTCTTGTCAGTAACAGTCATAAGCACGAGGTCTTTGTTGATGATTTCTACATTCGCATTTCTTTCAATATCGCGCCCCGTTATCTCTTTCCCCCCTTTTACGCGTATAAAAAGAGTTTCTGGGCCGTCACTGAGAATCTTAATCCTTAATTTTTTAAGGTTAAGCATGATCTGAATTACATCTTCAAGGACGCCAGGAATAGTTGTAAATTCATGATCCACGCCCTCTATTTTAAAAGATATTACCGCTGAACCTTCTAGGGATGAGAGAAGAACTCGTCTCAAGGCATTTCCAAGGGTAATACCATAGCCCGAATGGAGGCCTTCTATTTTAAAAATACCTATGTTATTTTTTTTGTCTTCAAATATTAGTTCTTGAGGAAGAGGAATGTTTGTCATAGTATTAACGAGAATAAAATTCGACTATTAAGTTAATATTAAATGGAATATGCACATCTTGCATTTCTGGAAGTGTTGCCACTTTTGCCTCGAGTGTTTCCTTATTCATAGAAAGCCATGCCGGTGATTCATAGTGTGCAATTTTCATACCTATGTCCTTGAGATCTCCCCTGTCCTTCGAGCTCTCGCGGATGGAAATGATATCTCCTGGTTTCACCGCAAGCGAAGGAATGGTGACCTTTCTTCCGTTTACAAGAAAGTGACCGTGACGCACCAATGCACGTCCCATGCCTCGCGAAGGTACAAAACCAAGGCGAAAAACCACATTATCAAGCCTTCTTTCGAGCGTTTGAATAAGACGATTGATAGTAACACCTTTTGCGGCAAGAGCCTCTTTAAAATATTTTTTAAATTGTTGCTCTCGTAGCCCGTAACTCCATTTTAATTTCTGTTTTTCAAGAAGTTGTTTTCCAAACTCGGTTACATTTCTTCGTTTCTTGCTTGGACCATGAACACCAGGTCGATAAGGACGTCGTACGGCTCCACATTTTGGAGAAAGACAACGCTCCCCCTTCATAAAGAGTTTTTCTCCTGCTGCTCTACATTTTTTACATTTAGGACCAATCATGCAAATTTTATTTTAAATACTTAAACCCTTCTTACTTTTGGGGGGCGTGGGCCATTGTGTGGGATGGGGGTCATATCGATAATTGAATCTATTTCAAAACCTCTTCCCGCAAAGGCACGAATAGCAGAATCTCTTCCACCACCTACTCCTTTTACAATAACATCTATTTTTGTAGGGCCAGACTTTGCAATCTTTTCGCTCACCGATTCAACCACCTTTGCCGCAGCAAATGGAGTCGCCTTTTTTGGGCCTTTAAACCCAAGCGCTCCCGCAGAATTCCACGCAATCACATTGCCCTGCATATCCGTAATCGAGATTACTGTATTGTTGTATGTGGCGTTGATGTATGCTTTTCCGTGTTCGAGCAATTTACTCGAACCTTTTGTTGCTCCATCTTTAAGTTTATCGTGAAGTGCGCTACTCGCCTTGAGTGCTTGGTCTCCTGTTTCTTCTATGACTCGTTTCTTTCCCATACCCGGTAGTAGAAATTCGACTTTCCGCAAAAGACGGATTGATCGACTTCATATTTTTTATTAACTATTTATATTTTTATGCTAAGCAATGAATTTAAACCTACTGTCGAATTTTCACTACTGGGCATAGTTTATTTGAGATCAACTTTTCTGCGACCACTTCCGACGGTTTTACGTACATTTCCTCGCACCGTCCTTGAATTCGTTTTCGTTCTTTGTCCTCGTGTAGGAAGATGTTTTGAGTGGCGTACACCTCGATATGCTCCGATATCTTTAAGACGCTTTATGTTTGTTTTCACCTCTCTCCTTAAATCATTTTCAGTTTTATATTTGCTTTCTATAGCATCCTGAAGAGCTTTTACTTCTTTTGCATCCAGGTCTTTTACTTTTTTTCTTGGTTCGATACCTGCCTTGTCAAGAATTTTCTTGGAAAGGTGAGAACCAATACCATATACGTATGTTAGTGCAATTTCTATATTTTTTTGTTCTGGGAGGTTAACTCCGCTAATACGTGCCATATATGAATTTATCCTTGTCGTTGTTTATGTTTTGGGATGGTGCAAGTAACACGAAGACGACCCTTTCTCCGTACAAGCTTACATTTTTGACAGACTTTTTTTACGGATGCGCGTACATGCATGTTCTATCTTCGCTTAATGATTCTCCCTTTTGTTTCATCGTAGGGACTTAATTCTACTGTTACGTAATCGCCAGGAATTACTTTAATATAATAAATTCTCATCTTTCCAGAGAGATGGGCAAGGATAACCGAATCGGCGTTTAAACGGACACGAAATGTGCCAGCAGGCAGAGCCTCCTCTACTACGCCCTCAACTGTCTTTTTTTGCATAAAATATGAGCGAAAAGACGGGGTATTGGCCTTCTAAAAAGAAAAAGCCTTAGCCGAGCTTCTTAGATATAGTAATCAAATCCACTAAATTAGTCAATAGTGCGTTATAGGCCATTGAAACTGTTACCGAAATAGTACTGGATAGGCCACATATCG
>CAYIOQ010000011.1:0-5270 GCA_964365055.1 uncultured Candidatus Saccharibacteria bacterium
CACGGAAACTGGATAGATACCAGGTTGAATCAACCTGGCTGGGGCAAGACACGCGGGCTCCGAATACCAACATGAAAGATAATTACCATAGGGAACTGTAAAGACAAGGGTCTTCCCATCAGAAGAGTTAAAACTAAAGTTTGGATCTTTTTCACCTCCAAGACCACCAAATCCAACTCTATTGCTGGTTGCAGTAAAACCGCTACCAATGATGGTTACCACGGAACCAGCTACGCCTGATGTTGGTTGTATAGAATTGATGACGGGTACATCTGCGAGAAGTGGCAAATCTTTGCATACATATTTGAAAGAACCTCCATCACAAACTGGACACGCGGGCACCAAAACTTGAGTGCACCTCTGATCTGCGGCACATACCGAACCATTTCCACAAATTGCCGCGCTAGGAAGCGAGGGAGAAACGCAAAAGAATTGATTCGGAGAAAAACATCGCGCTCCTACGGGACAATTTGCTGGTTGTATATCTGGATTTGTTTTACATACAAGCCCCTCCCCGCACATACTCCCATCTGGACAAGTACGCCCCGTCTCAACCGGCAATATCTGCGCATCCATGCATTTCTCTTCAAATGTCCTCAAACATTTATTCTTCTCCGCACACCAACTATATCCAGCAGCCGTCAAACATCCATATTGGTCAAGTTCTCCGCCAATCACCTCTTTTTTACATTTTCCTACATATTCAACCTTCACGTTCGCCAGCCCAGCCTCGCATGTATTTCCATATGTTTTTTTATCTATCCCGCAAACGGGACGATACTCTTGTGTACAAGATCTTGGTTCTGTTTTTTTAATAGAACAAAAGGCGGTGATTTTTCTATCACTTTTTGTGGTAATCGCTCCTTTTTGAGTGATGGTACCACGAACAACACGAAGACTATTAAGCCAACTCAAAGCTCCCATTGCAAAAATACGAAAACTATAAGCATCTCCTTTGGGCGTGAGAGTGACACGTCCCAAACTTTTTGATTCGGTGTCCATAGGACCACATACATAAGGAGTTCCAAACTGTTGAATAAGTTTTCTTTTTAGATCATCCGTCACCAACGTTTTTTTACACTCTCCCTTTTCTGCAACACTCACACCTTTTGCGCGCGCGGTACATTCATTACTATATGTTTTTCCATCGACCCCGCAAACAGGATTATAATCCTGTAGACATAACAAAGCTGTTTTTTGACATTGATATATAGGATCACATGGAGTAGTGACACACCTTGGTTGTGTTTTAACACACGTGAATCCTGATCCGCACACCGATCCATCCGCACAAATCTGATTTGTCACCGTTTCAGGAGGAACACATATATACCCAGAAGGACATTGTTTTCCAAGTTCTCCGATCCTACAAGGTCTCCCTAAATTTACCTCACGACACGAATATCCTTCAGCGCACTGTGTCCCATTACCACACACATTAGATGGTACTAAATTTCCACACCGCGGCCCCCCACCCCCACCAATACACCTCATCACATTATTACCCGCTATGACATCTGTTGCAGCAAAAGTAGGTATAAAAACGAAAATTACACCAACAAACAAAAAACATGAAAAAAAGAAAATACGTTTCATATCTATTATTATACCGCGACTAGTCCAAAAACTCATGTGGACAATTGCCACACACGTGGTATTGAGTAAATAGATCATTACAAAGAAAAGAGGGAATCATAATGGATTTTCTAACCATCCTCCTTGCTATCTATCTTGGTTGGATTATAGGAAAATTTATCATTAGATCATTCCTCCCGAAACCCGACGTCTGCACAAGCGAACTCATTTGGCACCGGGATGCAAACCCAAACGCAAATAAACCGGATCTTGAAAAAGATTTTGATGTGCGTTTCGAAGCATGTCTTCTCCGTATAAAAATGCAACTCCCCTTATTTGAACTCGAGTCGCACAAAAAAGCCATATTAGACATACTAAATCAACAAAAACTTCGTCTCACATGGATACTAAACGAACTTGAGAAAACAATGAAAGTAAAATGCATCTTTCTCCTTATACTCCTCTTAAAACCCGACAAAGCAAAAAATCTCCTTTTCAAAATTTGCCTAAACGGAGAAACCATCGAAGGAAAGCCCATCAATCTTTCTCACAAAGATATCATGTATAAAATAGATCTCGGTGGTAATGTAGAAACATTATAATAATCATCACAAAAGACTCACACAAGTCTTTTTTAAATTACACCTACAAAAGACTCTACTTTCGAAATATAAAATATCCCTTCCGAACCATTCCGTAGGCGCGGAGCAGGGTGTTGTCAATCCTGAGTGAAACGAATTGGATTGACAACGAAGCGCCGGAGGACAGAGTGAGGATACCGCTGGGTATCCGAGCGTGTGAGGAGGGAATGTTTTGTGTTTCGAAAATAAACAAAAAACCCCTCATCGCTGAGAGGCTTTTTGCAATCATGGGTGATTAGATATTCAAATCTCCCATTGCTTGATCAACTCTGCTGTGGCGAACACCTCCTTCTGGCTCCTCGATCTTCAAGTTCACGCGTGCGTGATTCTTAAGACCAACGATGCGAAGCAAGGTGCGGATCGCTTTTGAAGTAGAACCTTCACGGCCAATAACTTGACCCATGTCCTCTGCATGTACCTTCAAAGAAAGAAGGACACCCATTTCATCTACTTTGCGATCAACGCGCACATCATCTGGATGATCAACGATTGACTTAATCAGATATTCGAGAAAACCCTGATCAGACATTTCGTTCATATCGTGTGAGTAATTATGCGTTAAATACTAGACCCTCGACCTTTTAATTTCTTATCTTATCGGAAATCAATAAAAGTATTAATATTTCAAACCTACCACAAAAAGCATGTTTTGTCAATTCCTACTTTTTCTTTCCTTCTTTTTTCTTAGCATGCACCGCCACCTTCTCCCCCTTAAGAAGACCCGCCCTAACAAATAAATTATGTACCGTTTCGGAAGGCTTGGCACCATTCTTAAGCCAATAAGCAACTCTATCCTCTACAAGAGAGTGTTTTCCTGTATGAGGATTTAGCCACCCCAAATCTTCATTAACCTTACCCCCTCGCGGCTTCGAGCGCTGTGGCAAAACAACCACTCTATAAGTAGACTGGTGCTTTTTCCCAATGCGATTTAATCGTATTCTCTGCATATTAACTCAACTTAAGTGATAATATCTTAGATATACCATCGTCTGCCATGGTGACGCCATACAAAACATCTGCTGCCTCCATGGTAGCGCGGTTGTGTGTAATGATAACAAATTGTGTCTTTTTGGCAAGGTCTCCCATAATTTCTTTGAACCTTACGGCATTTTGTTCATCAAGCGCAGCATCCACCTCGTCGAGCACAAGAAATGGTGGCTCACTTACCGCGACAAGCGCGCACATAAACGCAAGAGCCACAAGAGTCCTCTCACCCCCCGACAACATGTCGAGACTTGTAATTTTTTTACGAGGAAGATCAATTTTAATATCTACGCCCGTTACAATGCCGGGAGTACCCTCTTCGCCCTTCGGTAAACTCAGGGCAAATCCTTTCGCTTCCTTAGTAATAACCAACCGCGCCTTTCCCCCATCAGATAATTTTCCGAAAGCATGTGTAAATTCTTTGTTTAATTTCTCTGTTGCACTATCAAAATCCGTTTTTATTTTATGACTCAACTCTTCAATCAATGACCGGAGATCTTCTATTGCCTTAACTAAATCTCCTGACTGCTCAGTGAGAAAACTATGCCTGTCCTCCGTAGACTTAAGCTCAGCGAAAAGCGCATCATCCATCTCACCAATAGACGAAAGTTCCCTCTTAAGACGCGAAATCTTTTCCCCAAGTCCAAGCGTATTTTGTGATGCAACCATTTGCACCTCATTACGCCGCGAAAGAAAATCCTCAAACGACAAGCCTGCCTCCTGTACTTTTTCTTTAATCTGATCTATTTGAAATCCTAATCTTTCACGTTGTACTCGCAAACCATCTTCCCGTGTGCGCATAGTAAACACTTCGCGGCGTAAAACATCTACCGCGCCAATTGCATTCGAAAACGAACGCGTACGTTCATCATACGCCACCTCTTCATTCTCTTCCTGTTTTAAAAGCAACTCAATCTCCTTATTCGACACCTCTATCTGTTGTTCTAAATTTTTTTTCTTAACCTCATATTCTTCAAGATATACGCCCTCTTTCGAGCCCTTCTTAAAAAGTGTGCGAATACGCTCGGTAAGCACTCGAAGAGAATCATGAATATGGTCAATGCTCTTCTCGTGCAAAAGAAGCTCGCACGTAAATTCAATCTCTTCTATTGTGCTTCGTAACAATGCATAACCAGGTTCCCCTTCTTTTGTCTGCTCACGAAGTTTCTTGGTAAGTTCATGTTCAAGTGCATACAATTTTTGAATACAATCCTGGCGCTCGCGTTCCTTATCTCGTCTCCCCTGTTTTGCCTTAAAAAGCATCGTACGATCTGTATCTGCGGTCACACTTTTTAACTTCTCCTCCTCCGTAGTCAACAACGCATTTTTCTGCAAAACAAGGTTTGCTGTCATTTGAAACTCCTCGTCACAAACACGAAGTTCATTAACTGTCTTGCCACAACGATCAGAAAAATATACAGATACCACGCTCGCAAGTTCCGTCGCTATGCCCTCTCGGCGCGCATATCTTTCCGCGCTCCTTTTGAGTGACCGTAAGTGTGGTGTAATCTCCTCGAGAAGCGTTTTTGTTTGCGCCAAATTCTGCTCAGAAGAAGCTAATTTTGTAACAGCTTCGTTTTGTCTTAACTGATACTCCTTAAGACCCACAGCCTCTTCAATGAGCTCCCTTCTTTTCTCCGGTGACACACGAATAAAATGATCCACCTCGCCCTGATTAACAATGGTAACCCCCTTCGTACCAATTTTTGCACGTGCGCACATCTCAACGATGTCCTTGAGACGGACTTCCTCTTGATTCAGAAAAAAACGGGAGGTACCATCACGCTCCACACGACGACCAAGCGAAAACTCAGAAAATTCCACGGGAAACATGCCGTTCGTATTATCAAAATGAAGCCGTGCCTCTGCAAACGACATCGCTGTTTTTTTATGACTTCCTGAAAAAATAAGACTGCCCTGATTTTCTGATCGAAGGTTCTGCGCACCACGTTCACCCAAAATCCAACGGAACGCATCTACAACATTCGATTTACCTGACCCATTTGGCCCCACAACAGCAATCACGCGCGCAGGAAACTCCAGCGTTGTCTTGTTAGCAAACGATTTAAA
>CAYIOQ010000011.1:5370-16198 GCA_964365055.1 uncultured Candidatus Saccharibacteria bacterium
CCCCTGTCTTGCCGCATTCGTTTCTGCCTCTTGTTTCGATGCGCCCTCACCGGTTGCAATAAGCTCCTCCTTAAGATACACGCCAACAAGAAAACGTTTATCGTGGTCTGGCCCCCATTCATTTACCACCTGATAAGCAGGAGTGACGGACACACGTGCCTGAGCCTGCTCCTGGAAAACACTCTTCGGATCCCTAAACTTTTGTGTTGCAAGAATGTCTTCAAGCGCCGAAATAATATGACGTTCTATAAACACCTCCGCTGCCCCGTAGTGTTGATCAAGATAAATTCCTCCAATAAGCGCCTCTAGCGCATCGGCAAGAATATTCTTTTTTGATTTTCCAGCATTTGCCATCTCCCCACGAGAAAGCAATATAAAACGATCGAGCTCCAACCCGTGAGCCACCTCCGCAAGCGCATCTGTGTTTACAAGCGCCGCGCGCAAACTAGTAAGCTCACCCTCGGGTCTTTCGAGAAATTTTGAAAAAAGAAACTTGGTTACTGCAAGTTCCAACACCGCATCGCCGAGAAACTCCAAACGCTCATTGTGTGGCAAACGCCACGAAGGATGCTCGTTTAAATATGAACGATGTGTAAGCGCCTCCGTAAGGAGGTCTTTATTTTTAAATACAATATCTAATTTTTTCTCAAACGCAGTATGATCAACCATTTCGTAATTTATTTTTCTTCGCCCTCAACCGGCACCTCATCATCACTATTAACTTCATTCATCACCTCGCTCTGCCCACCTTCCGCAAGTTCTGTCATTTGTCTAAACACTGTGCCCAGTACCCCATTCACAAACTTCCCACTCGCTCCTCCTCCAAAGGTTTTTCCCAATTCAATTGCCTCGTTAATAGCTACGTTGGCTGGAACCTCTGCTCTATCAGCATAAAACAACTCATAAAGACCGATACGTAAAACATTCCGGTCCACCACCCCAATCTGCTCCAGTGGCCATTCGGGTGCTGTCTTTTTAATTACTTCGTCGATATCGTCGATATGAGAAATCACTCCGTTTACGATTTTATAAACGAATTCAGGTTCATCGATCCCGGGAGCAAACTCCTCCATATTACGCTCCACAATCTCTAAGAGATTCGTCTTTTTACCATAAAAATCCCATTCATAAAGGGACTGTAACACTACTGTTCTTGCAAGGTGCCGTGTAGCCATGGAAGACTATTTTGTTTTCTTTTTCTCAACAAGTTTTGATATTCTTGGTTTAACCTCTTTACCCTTATAATACCCACAGTTCGCGCAATAGTGATGGGGTTTCACTGCAGTTCCACACTCCTTACAAACGATTAAATTCTGCGCAACAAGTGCAAGATGAGAACGCCTACGGCCCACTTTTGATTTCGAATGATGTTTTGTTGGTACTCCTGCCATATGTTTAGTACTTAGTTATGTGTTGATACTACCGTACTTTCCTACAAACGTCAAACAAAAAAGCCCATTGAAACAAAGCTTTTAATTAATAGCGCCACAATCCTGACAATACTCAAAATTGTCCCACTCACCCACAATCACACTAGGATGCACACATTCCTTCTGTAGCTCATGCAACTCTCCCTTGAGCTTGTCGGATTCTTCCTTGAGTTTATCTTGAGCAACTTTAATCTCTCCTCGTCTCTTCCGAATCTCTTCTTGCGTCATCTATTCCCTCCTTTTCCTATTTTAAAAAGTCTGATGGGAAGTCGTAGCCAAGCAGCAGTCCCCCAAATAAGGTTACCACATCCCGCAAAAACACCAACGGTCCTAATACGAATCGGATGCCCAATCTTTTTCCTAAGAAGATTCCAAAGAAACCAACAGCGTGGAAGGTGAAGATAAGAAGAAACTATAACCACCTCATCAACCTCTTTTTTGTCTTCAAGCCACTTCACTGCATCTTTAATTTCGCCCAAAGTATTATATTCAGTCATACCAGATATCTGTACTGCAGATTCAGGAACTCCAAAATTTATAATACCTCGACGCATAATGTGGGCTGCAGTAGTACCCCTATGCTGTTGATGATGACACGGCGTCACGATGATCATAGAATTCTGTGGATCTTCCTTATAAACACGAATGCCCGCCTCACAACGAAAAGCAGTAACTGGCCCTATATTGTATCCACAAAAATCTCCTCCCAAAACATGAATTGCACGCAATTCATATCACCTCCTTTTTTGCAACGAACTAATTTCATAATATCACAACTACATAAATCTAGCAACTATGCGGTCGCATAGTGCCATGCTAACACCATACACATGGAAGATAAAAAAGGAAAAATAATATCAAAGAAAATACCAACCTCCCCTACAATGCCACGCGTAGCAGACTATCCCTCTCGTTCTGTGTGGGAAGAAGCTGCATGGCATGCTCTCATTACCTACTTCGCAACACTACAAAAACCTAAAGATATTGATGCGATGTTAAGAATACTTATAACGTCTCATGAACGCTCTCTTTTTATGCGCCGCATGACGGCAATCAATCGTATTTTGGAAAAGAAAACATATCAAGAAATAGGCGAGGAACTTTTTCTCACTGCACAAACAGTGAGTACGATTAAAAAGGCGCTACGCAGTGAACACTATCGTAGTTATCACGAGCGTAGCAAAACAGAGCGAAAGAAAAGAATCTACTCCCCAATAAAATCTTCCCCATTTAAAAAAGATCCTTCACTTCGCACACGACGTACAAAATACGGCACTATAAAAATCCGTGCGTAGCCAAAACAAAATACTATGCGGTCGCATGGCGGCAGGTAAAAAGTAACTGGGTCAAATGCGCAATTACACGCGCGATCAACTCCTTAGATGCCACGAAGAAAACTTGTGCGGTGAAGATTGCTTGAACCGTGTTTAAAGATAGCATCGCGATGGAACTTTGTCCCATATCCCTTGTTGTGTTCCCAGCCGTATCTATGATATTTTTTTGCAAGACGTACCATGAGAGCGTCGCGAAGACACTTTGCTATTACCGACGCAAGCGCGATTGCAAAAACCCGCCGATCCCCTTTTATAAACGTCTCTTGCCTCATTTTTTCTAGCCCTGGAACAAAAAGTCCGCCATCGCAAGCAACAAAAAAAGAATTACATTCCTGGGTGCCGTACTTTTTGACTAGAGCACCACATCCTCGGATGCCTGCTCGATAAATGTTATACCTATCAATTTCTTTTGGAGACGCCTTGTATACAATATAAGGAACGTGGAGAGTGGTTGCCTGTTCAAATATCGCCTCTCTTTTTTTCTGAGATAACTGTTTTGAGTCATTCACCCCTTTTATCCTTTTAAAAACATCTTCTTGTTCCCTTTTCAATATCACGGCGCACAAATACATCGGTCCCGCTAAACTCCCACGCCCCACCTCATCGATACCAATTACAGCATCATAACCCTTACGCCACAAGCTTTTTTCGAGTTTTAAATCCATGCTATGATAATTTAAATATGAAATTTACCCACCTTCACGTCCATAGCCATTATAGCCTTCTTGATGGGCTTGCAAAGATAGATGGACTCATCAAACAAGTGAAAGCTTTTGGTATGGAAAGCGTTGCACTTACCGACCATGGCAACATGTATGCGGCAATTGAGTTTTATAAAAAAGCAAAAGCAGCCGATATAAAACCCATCTTGGGCGTTGAGGCGTACATCGCGCAAGGAAGTATGCATAGCAAGCAACCAGGGATTGACGACAAGCGGTATCACCTCACCCTCCTCGCAGAAAACGCTACGGGGTATAAAAATCTCGTACGCCTCGTTACAAAAGCAAATCTTGAAGGTTTCTATTACAAACCACGCCTCGACAAGGCAACGCTTAAAGAATTTCACGATGGTATCATTGCGCTTTCCGGATGTCTGGGTGGAGAAGTTGCGCGTGCTATCACCGCAAAACGACTCGATGATGCAGAACGCTTAATTTATGAATATCAAGATGTATTTGGAAAAAATAATTTTTATCTGGAGCTTGGCGTTCTCACCGATCTTCCTGAACAAAAAACAGTAAATGACGCCTTGCGTATTCTCTCAAAAAAAACAGGAGCAAAGGTAGTTGCAACGGGTGACATTCACTACATCCATAAGGACGACCGCGACGCCCAAGATATTCTCGTCTCAGTGCAAACAGGGAGTCAGATACAGGATGACAACAGATTTACCATGAAAGATATGGATCTCTCTGTACGCTCTCCTGAACAAATGATAGAACTATTCAAAGACTGCCCTGAAGCAATTTCAAATACACAAGAAATCAGCGATCGAGTAAATATTGAACTCGATCTTGGAAAGTGGACATTCCCTAATTTCCAAATCCCAGAAAATACCACCTACAATAGCGAACTAGAACGCCTCACCTATGAAGGTATCGAAAAACGAAAACTCGAACGTACCGAAGAAGTGGAAAAACGTATCGCCTACGAACTCGATGTTATCCAAACAAGAGGCTACTCACCCTACTTTCTTGTTGTTGCCGATCTTCTCCACTATGCACACGAACACGGGATACTCACCACCATTAGAGGCTCTGTTGCAGGATCACTCGTTACCTATCTCACCGGCATCACCAATATCAATCCACTAGAATACAAACTCCCCTTTGAACGATTTCTAAACAAGGAACGCCCCCAACCACCTGATATCGACATGGATTATGCTGATAATAGACGCGATGAAGTGATCCACTATGCAAAAGAAAAATATGGGGAACACAATGTGGCACAAATCGGTACCTTTGGAACCATGATGGCACGCGCTGCGGTGCGCGATGTCGCGCGAGCACTTGGCTATCCTTACGCGCTTGGTGATAAAATTGCAAAGTTTATTCCTCTTGGTTCGCAAGGGTTCCCTATGACCATCGAGCAAGCCCTTACCCTATCGCCCGAACTTCTCGAGCTTCACAATACCGACGAAGACGCAAAGCGCGTCATAACCCAAGCAAAAAAACTCGAGGGCTGTGTACGTCATATTTCGGTTCATGCCGCAGGTGTTGTCATATCAGCAAAACCTCTCTGGGAATACACCCCCCTCCAACTTGACCCTAAGGGAGGTAAAATCATTACTCAGTACGACATGCATGCCATAGAAGATGCAGGCCTTTTAAAATTTGATTTTCTGGGAATTCGAAACCTCGCCATTTTAGGCGACGCCATTCGCCTCGTAAAACAATATAGAGACATAACAATTGATATTCAAAATATTCCCCTCGATGACAAAAAAACATTCGAGCTTCTCGCCCAAGGAGAGACGATGGGACTATTCCAACTCAATGGCTCTGGAATGACAAAGTATCTTAAAGAACTCCGACCCTCAACCATCCATGATATCAATGCCATGGTGGCACTATATCGCCCCGGTCCTATCGAATCTATCCCGATGTATATAGAACGAAAACACAACCCACGATTTGTTTCTTACCTCGATCCCCGCATGGAAGAAATCCTTGATCAATCCTACGGAGTTATCACCTACCAAGACGACGTCATGCTTATTGCTATCAAACTTGCGGGATACTCATGGCTTGAAGCGGACAAACTAAGAAAAGCCATGGGTAAAAAAATCCCAAAAGAAATGGCTGCACAAAAAGATAAGCTCATAAAAGGGCTTGTCTCTCACGGTATGTCAGAAGAAAAAGCGCTTACCGTTTGGCAACTCATCGAGCCATTTGCGGCCTATGGTTTCAACAAAGCCCATGCCGCAAGTTATGGATTTGTGGCATATCAGACTGCGTACATGAAGGCGAATTATCCCGGCGAATACATGACCGCGGTGCTCACTGCAGAATCAGGCGACACAGAAGAAATTGCAAAAATAATCGCTGAGTGTATACGAATGAAAATCCCTGTGCTTCCACCAAACATCAACGAAAGCATAGGCAACTTCGCCGTCATCAAGAATAAGGAAGGAGGAAACGATACCATTCGTTTTGGTCTCTCAGCAATAAAAAATGTAGGCGCAAATATTATTGAAGCAATTGTTGAGGAACGTTCTGCACACGGCTCCTTTAAAAATGTTGAAGACGTATTGCGACGCATTCACCACAAAGATCTCAACAAAAAATCTCTCGAATCTCTCATCAAGGTAGGCGCGTTCGATAATTTTGAAAAACGAAGTATTCTTCTTGAATCCATAGACAACCTCCTCGCCTACTCCTCAGAAATGAAGAAAGAAACCAATAGTCCTCAGGTCTCTCTCTTTTCAACAGCCTATGTACCAAAACTGCAACTCAAAGACGCTCAACCACTCCCCAAAGCACAAGAACTTGCCTTTGAAAGAGAACTTCTTGGTCTCTACATCTCAGGACACCCTCTTGATGCGCACAAGGCACGCCTCGAAAAATCAAACTTCAAAACCCTGCAAAACGTTGAAAATGAGATAGAAGGTTCATCAGTAAAAAATGCTGGGATTATCTCCACGATCAAAAAAATTCTTACAAAAAAAGGAGAGACCATGCTCTTTGTTGAAATAGAAGATCATACTGCAAAAAGAGAACTCATCGTCTTCCCTAAATTACTTGCAAAAACAAAAGACGTATGGCAAAAAGACAACATACTCATGTTCCTCGCAAAAGTTGATCGAAGAAGTGGCGAACTAAAACTTCTCTGTGAAGATGCAAAAATACTTACCTCATAATTTATGAATCCCGCTAGAGTTTTGTTTAATTCTAACGGTGTTAAGGTAAAGTTAAAAAATAAGATATAATATTTGATATACTCATAACTAATAAAACTCTAACGGGATGAAAAAAAACACACAGTCACAATTAGAAAATATTAGACATTCTCTTGCACACCTGTTAGCAGCAGCGGTTTTAAAAAAATTCCCAAACGCGAAACTTGGCGTTGGACCCACGATAGAAAATGGGTTCTATTACGATTTCCTTCTTCCACAAGGTCTCACCCAAGAAGACCTCAGAGAACTCGAAAAAGAAATGCGCAGAATGGCTCATGCGAATCTTTCTTTCAAGGGAGAAAAAGTGGAGCCCAATGAAGCAAAAAAACGATTTAAAAAACAAACCTTCAAGCTTGATCTCATTAAAGAATTTTCAAAAGAAGGGGAGCAACTCACCATTTACCATACAGGCGAAGTATTTTCGGATCTCTGCAGAGGAGGCCATGTTAAGAATACAAAAGAAATTGACCCAGAAAGTTTTACTCTCACCAAAATTGCCGGTGCCTACTGGAGAGGTGATGCAAAAAACCAACAGCTTCAACGCATCTATGGCCTTGCCTTCGAAACAAAAGGAGAGCTCGACACCCATCTCCATATGCTTGATGAGGCAGAACGCCGTGATCACAAAAAACTCGGGCCCCAACTTGATCTCTTTACCTTTTCAGAACTTGTAGGAAGCGGTCTTCCCCTGTTTACACCACGCGGCACCGTTATTCGAGAAGAACTTGAAAATTTTGTCCAATCACTTCAAGTTCCTATGGGCTATGATCGCGTACGCATCCCCCACATTACCAAAAAGGATCTTTATGAAACATCGGGGCATTGGCAAAAATTTAAAGATGAGCTTTTTAAGGTATCCTCACGCGAAGGCCACGAGTTTGCATTAAAGCCAATGAATTGCCCCCACCATACGCAAATCTACGCATCAAAACAACGCACGTATCGTGAACTCCCTATCCGCTACTCAGAAGTAACTGCTGTTTACCGCGATGAACAATCCGGAGAGCTCGGTGGCCTCTCTCGTGTTCGCATGATTACCCAAGACGATGCTCATATCTTCTGCCGCATGAATCACATTGAAGAGGAAACATTAAAAGTATGGGATATTATTGACGCCTTCTATAAACCGTTCGGCATGCCTCTCACTGTCCGTTTTTCACGCCACGATCCCAAAAAATTTGAAAAATATTTAGGAACCCCTGCGGTTTGGAAAAAGGCAGAAACACAACTTAAATCAGTTATTAAAAAAAGAGGCATTGCATATATTGATGGATTAGGCGAAGCAGCAATGTACGGCCCAAAAATAGATTTTATTGCAAAAGATTCGCTTGGCCGCGATTGGCAGCTTGCTACTATTCAACTCGATTTCAATCTTCCCGAACGCTTTAATCTCTCATGTATAAACGAAAAAGGAAAAGACGAACGTATCGTCATGATTCATCGTGCAGTCCTTGGCTCCGTAGAACGTTTCATGGCGGTTCTCATCGAACACTATGCCGGAGCTTTCCCTGTATGGCTCGCACCAACACAAGTCGCTCTCCTTCCCATAAGCGAAAAACATGCCGAATATGTAAAAGGTGTTGCTACCGAACTAAGGCGGCATAATATCCGTGTCTCTCTTGCAGATAGCAATGATACCCTCGGAAAACGCATCCGCGAGACCGAACAACAAAAAATCCCCTACCTATTAATAGTAGGAGATAAAGAAATCGAATCCCAATCTGTCGCTGTCCGAAAACACGGTAAAGGCGATGAGGGGGCACTCTCTCTCGACGCTTTTAAAGCCCGCCTCCTCGAAGAAATCAAAGAAAAGAAATAACTGTTCGACGCCCGGCGTCGAACAGTGTAAAAACAAAAAATCACTGTATAGACAGTGGTTTTTTGTAAGGCCCAAGTACTATATCAACAGTTTCCCATTGAGCAGCTTTCCCTTGCGGTACGACCTTCCATTCTCGAGCCTTATAATTAGTTTATACTAGCCGAAAACAGGTGCAAGTGGAAAAACTGTGAATAAGTGTAGGGCGTCCCCCTATCTCATCTTCACTAGACGCTGCGTGTTGAATAAACAAGGCGGTTTTGTACGACGCAAAAGTATTAACTCGTTTCTGATGAAACTCAAACAGAATACTTTTGCTACAAAACCACTCTTGTTTATGCTCAACACTCCACTATGGCGTTCAGATGAGATAGGGAGACTTGTTGGGTGAGGTGAAGAAGATTTGCAAAAAAAGGCCTACGTTCATTCGCTCAACATGAGTTGGTATGCTTGGTGATGAGGTAAAAGATAACCAGAATAACATATAAAAATAATAAAAGCCCCCTCTGGGGCTTTTTGATTTGATACATCATCACGATTATTTGCACCATATGCAACAAAATATCTATACTGCTTCATCACATCGTCAACCATTCTCGAAACGGGGTCTTAAAGCCTTTGACCGGAGAATGACGAACCGTTTGCATGATCTCATTGATCTTATACCTCTTACCAAACACCTCATTAAAAGCCTGTTCAAGCTCTTCTACAGAACCATACCATTCGATGGCATGAACAAGTTCTACCGATGGATTGGATTTCTTTCCCCTCTCTTGAGCAACAATCAGAAAACGCTTTGGGGTATTCATTGTACTACCTCCTCTTTTTCTTCGAGTATTCGAGATTTGAACCGCTTAGCATTCTTTTTTCCCAACGAGCATGAACCAAAATAAGTGGACTGGTGTGCCCTTCGGAATCAAAAATCATGGTCAAATAGATATCAGAAAAATCATCTCCCTTGACACCCCTGTGTACGATTCGTACTTCAAACGTCCCAGAGGTAGAATCTCCTGACTCTTCTAGTACTTCTGGGATCGCTTTCATATCTTGTGGACTAAGCTTCTTAACAAGGCTACGCACCTCATCAACCGTCATTCTCATCTTAGCAGCGCTATAAAGACCATAAAGAGTATCCTTATTGCCCTCATTCGCCCGAACCGATGATCCGCTCGAAAGAAGCATTACGCAAAGCAGAACAAGGCAATTAAACAAAGCAAAAATAGAAAACAAAGGAAATGCTGTAATTTTTTTCATCTCATATTCCTCCTTATTGTATTTTCAAGTTACTACAGAAAATACCACACGTCTTATAGCAAAACGTCAATCCCGTTAGAAATAGAGGCGCTGCAAGCCTTCGCGATTTCTAACGGGATCAACTTATCAAAAATCTGACGATCGTCAGGAATTTGATTTATTTTAATATGTTTGGTAAAGTACTTCATAAAATCATAAAACAATACTCATGAAACACGGCGACATCACGGTAAAAATTTTAACATGGATTAGTGAGGGCATTATCTTGCAAGTGGATCTGTTAGAGGCAATACTCTCTTCAGGGTATGGAGCCTCATTCTCAAAAATGCAACGAAAGGTTGTGAAACTGCAAAACGAGCGAGAACGCAAAGACGCCGAGAGAAAACAACGCCACGCCTTCCAAAGCCTCCTCCATCATCTCAAAGAAGAGGGCTTTATCCGTATGAATGATAAGAAGAACAAAAAGAGCGGATTTTTCATAACCGAAAAGGGGGGACGATATTTAAAAAAATTGGAAAAAAAAGTAGGCCAACAGATAGAAAAACAACCATATGAAAAAATCGAAGACGCTCAGCTAAACATTATTCTTTTTGACATCCCTGAACCTGAGAGAAAAAAAAGAGAATGGCTACGTCAAGAACTTAATTATCTAGGCTTTACCATGCTCCAGAGAAGTGTCTGGGCAGGAAAAATAAAAATCCCCAAAGAAATGCTTGAAGATATGGAACGCTATAATCTTTTGTCTTACATAGAAATCATAGCAGTCACCAAAACAGGCACCCTCAAGAAATTGATCTAATACCATTTTCCCTTCCCCCCATATCATGATGAACTCCTTTTTCTAACGATCGTCAGAAATTTGATAAGTTGACTTCTTAAGGATTCAATGTCGTATAAATGTACCTTAATTCCCTTGAACATATTTATATGAAACAAAAAATCATTGCTATCGTGGGGCCTACCGCCTCTGGAAAATCAGACTATGCTGTCACGGTTGCCCTTCGGCTAGCTCAGGGTAAACCAAACAAAATAAGGGGCGGTGAAATTATTTCTGCCGATTCACGCCAGGTATATCGTGGCATGGATATTGGCA
>CAYIOQ010000012.1:0-15561 GCA_964365055.1 uncultured Candidatus Saccharibacteria bacterium
ATGATCTCTGGTTAGACATGACCTAGAAATCCTAACGCTTCCATATGAGGAGGCGTTATTCGTCGAGGATGTCGATGTCTTTCTGTAATGCCACAGCCCTATCAGCTACACGATACCCATACAGTCCTACGCGTGTATACGCCTTCCAATTGCCTCCTGCATAATATTTCGCGGCAGCACAATTTTCCTGTGAAAATAAAGTATTAAATGATGCAGTACACCCCGTAAGCCCATCTTTCAAGTACAGTGCGGTTCCTGTAAACGCATCAATGTTATTAAATGGCGACGGAGGATTCCCCCCTGTTATTTTTGCAATTCGATCAGTATACATTTTCCATGTACTTGGCATAAACTGAGCGGGTCCCATAGCTCCACCATACAACCCATCAGAGGTAATAGGACACGATACTGGGGTGTTGTCTGGATTAAGTTTTAAACTCGCTATGAGCGCAAGAAAGACGGGTTTTTCTTTATTGCTCATCACAGTACCACTTGGATTATTTCTCTGATCATTATAAACACATCTCCCAACATTTTTACCGATGACACCGTTTATTGAGGATTCCTGTGTAAGAATAGAGAGGATAAATGCTGCGCGTACCCCCGTTGCTTTTTCAGCTACCTTTGCGATTTTCACCGCATCACCAAAAGGAAGCTCTCCGCCACCAAGAAGCCGGAATATCCTACTGCGAATCTCTGCGGCCTTTGCTTTTGTCTCCTTAAGCACCTTTTGATATTCGGACTCCTTCCCCTTCGTCACCTTCAAAAGCTGGTTTTTTGTTTCCTGAGTTTTTACTATTGTTACTTTTTTTGTCGCTTGATATGCCCGTAAGGCGGTGGCGTCCTTTCGCTCGAGAGCCAACGACTGCTTTTGATCCACGTACTGATCCCTAAGCTCTGTATAACGTTCAAGCGCGGCACGCAAATTGTCTTGCACAAGAACCATGTTATTCAAATCTCCAAAAAAATCAGACAGTTGTGGATTTTCCAAAACAATCTCAAAAAAAGACTGTCGCCCCCCCTCATAAATACCTTGCAAAATTTCGGCGAGGGCCTGTTTTTCAAAACCTATCTTATCCTCAGTCTGTCCAATCTCCCCCTCCGTTTTTTTAATCTCTCTGTCGAGAGAAGAAATACTCGCATTAACGGCTTTGATTTGAAGATTTGCCTTGGCGATTTGTGCATTCAATTGACTGATCTCCGACTGCAGATTTTTTCCCTGTTTTTTATACCTTTCAATCGTAGTTTCGTGCTCCGTTATCTGCTTCTCTAAGTCGACAAGTTCTGCCTCTAAGACCGAGCGCTCTTGTGCATAGTTTTGAGAAAGAACCGCCGTAGGGGCAACAACAAAATTCTGGAGCGAAAGAAGGATAATTGCACCAACAACAAAAAAGGATTTTTTAAGAATCCCTTCAAAAAACGAAGAAGCGGATCTCGTTTTTGTTTTTTTAAAAACAACAAAAACAGGAGAATTAACACCTCCAATCCCCGTTTTCTTTATATCAATAAGAATGGTTGGTTTCGACAAATCTTCCTGCATACCCCGTAGTAGAAACTCGACTTTTTATCTAAAAATCATCAAAATTATTTAGACTTAAGCGGTTCAAGACACTTTTGTTGTTATACCTCGTAGTGTATATACTGTCGAGTTTTCACTACAGGGCATAAATACATTAAAACAAGCCAGCCCACTCTACAGGACAGCTCACGTATCATTATATCAAAAACAGGATAAAAAAACACGCCTTGTGTAAAAGCGTATCTTTATTTTATTAAGAAACTTCCCTTTCGGATGCACTATTCCTCTCCCTTAGCTTTCTCTTCTTCTCGTTGTACCCTCTTTTCCTCAGTCTCCACCTTCACCGCCTCAACGCCACCAGCACCCTCCGTCTCCATTTGCTTAATCTCCTCCTCACTCAAAGGTTCTGAGACAGAAACAAGTACCATTTCGGGATCCGTCACAAGAGTAACTCCTTCTGGTAGCACAATATCTTTTGCGTGAATCTGACTATCAAAGGTTGTAAGAGACGACAACGATACGATAATTTCATGCGGTAAACGTTGTGGTAACGCCTCCACTTCAATTTCAGAAGCTACCCTAACTATAATACCATGAAGATCCTCTTCGACAGGCGCAACATCAATAAATTCAACAGGTATCATCGCCTGAGTCACTTCATCAAGCGCAACAGCATATAAATCAACGTGAAGTACATTTCGCGTAAGCGCGTCTAAAAGCACATCGTGAATAAGAACAGGGGTCTTCTCCTCCTTGCCATTCTCCCCCTCAACGATAATTTCAACAAGTGTGTTTTCCCCCGCTTCTTTATACGTCCTTAAAAACTCCTTTCCGTTAAGGCTTAGGTTTGTTGTGGCAATCTTACCACCATACAATACGGCCGGCACAAAACCAGCGCGTCTTAAAGTTGCCACAGGCTTACCAACCACCTCTCGTTTTGATGCATTAAGTGTCAACATAGTGTGATAATCTTGATACTATATCAGATTATCAAATAATTACAAGCATACCTAAAAATACACCCCCTTAAACAAGTGGGTGTATTTTGTGTGATTCCTGTAAACAACGCTTTCTAACGAGCTGTAGCAGACGAAGTAATGGGCTGTGGCTGAGGTACTGCTGTTCCATTTCTCTCATCTCCATTTCCTTTGAAAAATTGCCCCCACCCACTTGGTATTGATAGTTGTGGTGTCCCAGGACCAACATCCCACGGCATGCGCTCCATTTCTCCAGAATACTGACGAGCAATACTCCAAAACTCATCCCTCATAGACCAAATCTCCTGAACACTTGTAATAAGAGATTCGGGATCCTCTACCTTCCTCTTGATCTGTGCGAGTACATCATTGCCATTTGCCTTAATCTGATTTGCAAGATCCTGAAGCTCGCTTACATCAATTTTATTCCTCTGAAGCTCACGAATCTTTGAACTCATGTCATTGTTTACTCTCTTAAACTCTGAAACAAACCCACCAAAATTATCATTTACCATTCTTATAACCTGATAAATCTGTCGAGAGTCGTTTGTTTGATCATAGAATTTCTCCTGAAGGGCGTTCATTGCTTCGCGTGCCTCCCCCTTAACAATTGATTCCTCCGCGGAAATCTTACTTGCCATCAAGGAGGCAACACCTGCCTCTAAGTCAGCGTATAGATTAGAAATATCAACACCCTTTTTAGCAAGACGCGCTACGATAGATTTTGCTTTGGTGAGATTACTCTTTGCCTCTGCCAAATCTCTATTAATCTGCTTGAGCACATTTGGCCACTGCGAAATAAGATCGAGTTCAGAACGATATTGATTCAAATCAGAAAAAAGATTTGGAAGCTCATCGATGCCAGCCTTATCAACTTCGTCCCACGTTTTCGCGTTCTTGATTACCTCAACAAGTGCTTTTATTTTCGACAAAGTATCAAGTAATTCTTGAGAAACACGAATATTTTTCTTAACAAGAGCATTGACCTTCTTCTCAAAAGCTTTCACCTCTTGCTCAAGACGCTTGATATCTCTTTTCATCTGCATTAGCTGTTGCGCCTCCTGTTGTGTCTCACGAACATACTGTTCTAACTCGTGAACATCTTGTTCCAAGTTAAACACATCAGCTCCTTCAGGAAGCAGTTTTTCAAATTCATCAAATGATTTTGCTGACTTTGCTGCGGCAAGTATGATCTTCAACTGCTCTAACTGTGTCTTCATTTCTTGAGCAATAGTAATCCCGCTCTTTTCTAAGCGCTGAAGATCGCGTTCTAAACGCTTCACTCCAGATTCCAGAAATCGAGACCCTTGCTTAATGCGCGAAAGATCCTCCTCTCGTGGCTGTTGTCGAGAAACACAAACACGACCATCCCAATTTTGATCTGGTTCACACTGTTGTTGTCTTTGCTGACAATATCCGGCAGTACCTCCCTGAGAAACCCATTGTTGATCTGATGGGCATTGACCCTGCGAAACCTTACAGCTTTGAGAAGTTTGGTCCCAATACTGGTTCTGTGAGCACACCTCTGCTTGTTTACAATATCCGGCACTACCTCCTTGAGTAATCCATTGTTGACCGGACGGGCACTGTTGAGTTTGCGGAGAATACGTTTTACATTTTTCTGGATCAGGCATACCAAAATTTACACTCGATGCATTTCCTGCCTCTGGCATCCATACATTTGCGCCATTGGGTACTTTCGCACATGCCTGTTTCAAGTTTTCAATACGCGCAGAGTCAGCATCGCTTCGAATCCACGAACGCAAACCTAACCCATTCCACACCTGTTCACGCTGATTTCCCTGTTGATCAGACACCTTACAATATCCAGCTGCACCACCAGAAGGCACATACCAGTACTGACCAGAAGAACATTGTTGTGTACTCTGCGGAGAACAACCCGGTGTTGTTCCTGTATCCCCAACTTTTGCCGATTTTGTCATTGATCCATCACAATACAAAGCATTTCCAGAAGAATCAGTAGACATCTGATGACATCCATCGCCCAACAACTGCTTCAGTGTAGCATCGCACGATGAATAAGCTGGCGCCGATGTGCAGTATCCAGCACCTCCACCTGGAGGTGTATACCAATACTGACCAGAGGAACAAGTCGTCGTTGAAGATGGCTTACACGTGCTTGTCGCAGCATCCCACCACTGACCTGATGAGCATGACCCAACTGTAGCAACAGGTGTCTTGCATGTGTTAGTTGCAGAATCCCACCACTGACCCGATGGACACGTTGGCGTCTGACAATAATTACTTGCAGAGTTCCAAGTACCACCGCCTTGTGTACACGCAGCGCTTTGACTTTGACAATATCCTGCCCCGCCCCCTGGTGGAGTATACCACCACTCTCCCGAAGGACACGTAGTAGTAGTCGAGTTAACACAGCTTGTTCCATTCCAATACTGTCCTCCTGAACATGTTGTTGTCGTAGAAGACTTGCATGTGTTAATTGCAGGGTCCCACCATTGACCTGAAGGACATGTGGTGATTGCAGACGAAACACAAGACCCAGCACCTCCACTAGGCGATGTATACCAGTATTGACCTGATGGACACGTTGGCATCTGACAATAATTACTTGCAGAGTTCCAAGTACCACCAGCTTGTGTACACGCAGCGCCTTGGCTCTGACAATATCCAGCACCTCCACCTGGAGGTGTATACCAATATTCCCCCGACGGACAAGTCGTAGTCGTTGTTATCTGTGCTAAATTTGAACGATAATTTGCCAACACCCTTTTCAACATCTCAGGAACACGCAAATAAAACGCATCCGCGGGAGCTGGAGTAGAAACAAAAAGCATTCCCGCAAACATACACGAGAATACTACATACTGTAATAATTTTATTTTCATAAAAAAATAATAAATTTTAAAAAATGAATAAAACCGACCTTATTATTTAAGGATACCGAAAAACAAAAACTCCGAACAGTGGATAACTAACCGTTTTAATTTATACTTCAAAATAACCATCAAAAATATGCCGTTTTGCGCGTCCTTCAAGTTCATCTCCTCCAAAATATTCGATAAAAATTTTATTCCATAATGCCTCCTGCTGGTGATAAGAATACATAATCATTTTTTCTTTTTGTACAAGCGACATAACGGTGTCTACAAAATCAAAACTGAGAAACTCCTCGCCCTTGGTTCCACTGTCAAAATACTCACCCACCCAGTCAAGATTCTTCCAAAACTGAAGCGTATGGTCGAGTACCGGATACACCTCCCCCATGCGCATAATATCCTCCGCAGCGCGCGCCCAATGAAGCGCCTCTGGATTTATGTGAGGTGTCAAAAGACGCCAATCGTCGCCGTTGCCTTTCGTAAGATAACGCTGAATAACAAACCACGCCATTTTGTCACCCGTAACATCCACCTTTTCCTCTTTGACATCACCGCGTAATAATGAAACAAGATGAGCAGAAAAAAAAGACTTATTATCAACGTTTCTCCTCACAATATCAGAATAAAATGGAATTTCATGAAGATAATGGAAGACCATACTTATCATACGCAATAATTCTCCCGAAGCTCCTGTACTAACAGGTAAAACAAATACCATCCCCGATTCCTTGAGATGACTCACGTTATGCCATTTCTTTCTCACAAAAGGTTCCGCTACACCCCTCCACTTCTCGGAAAGAGTCTTAACAACGATCACGCGTTCTTCAAAATCATCAGGCGTAAGGCGTTCATATTGTTTAAAAAATATCGTGTTAAGCCATTCGCCACCCTCAACAAACCGCAACGCCGCGTAAAGCTCAAATAAATCCTCATTAGCAATCATCGCATCAATCGAATCATATCCCAAATACGCCATCACCCTACGTGGTGGCTCCTTAAAAAAAAACTCCAACATCTTTTCTTGTTTAATAAAAAAACCACCTCTTGTAGGAAGAACGTGTACTATTGCTTCAAGAATACGATCGCTATCCTCCTTTTTAAAAAGAGATGGTCTTTCAAAAAACTCGAAAAGCTTGTTATCACCCGCCTCTACCCCTGAAATGAGCGCGTCATAACAGGCAGATGCGCCATCCTCTCGGCTTACCCCAAGCTGTAAAAGTCGATCATCAACTAGCGCCTCATGTTCCTCACAAATGCGTTGTATGCCACCCGATTTTCCAGTAACAAAAGAAAGGCGTTTATCAATGCGCTCAATAAGAACGCTATCAACTCGCAATATTTTCGCGATCTTCTCGTGTTCTCTCATACTTTAAAATCAATTCATCACGACCCTCTCCTAAAATTAAAAATCAAGGAATAGGAATCGCCCTTACTTCTACCGTACAATCATTAAAGTCACGATCTCCCCCACCCTCTAAATCCTCCCAACCCACCTCAACAGAGGACGGAGAAAGCCTTATAAGTTTTGCGTGCCTAGTGTTGTCTGGATTCACAGAAGCGGGACCCGTATAAAATACCTTCCCCACCCCTGATGTTAATTGCATCCTTACCTCGCCAGCAGGAAACCTTCCTGCATTTACTGAAAACCCTCGTTTAACACTGCGACACTGGAAACCCTTACCGGCAATTTCAGCTTTATCGTTATAACCCGCATTCTGCCACAAAAAGATAAGCTGCAGTTCCGCCGGAGCTGTAAGCATTATTTTATCGTCCTGAATATCAAGACCTGGCTGTTGTTGCGTAATAGCCAAAGTTTGACTTGCCACTATTTTCGTACTACGTACAAAAACAAGTTGTTTCGTACCCCCCCATAATACACTCAAACCTCCATTTGCAAAATTTAATATACGTTCATTTTCAAAACGTGTTAACCAGAAGACGGCTTGTGCGACAACCTTATCACTATCAATAATAGGATCCATTGCAATATAAATATCCTCGTTAAACGGTTGATCTTGATATTGCAGTCTTAATTGTGGACCAACTTCAGCCGGAGCTATGCTTAACCCAAGCCCCAGTGCTCGATTGAGAATATCCCCATACGCTACCCCATCTTTAAATCCAAGATCCACTGGAGTTATTTTTACAAGTTCTACATCCACCTGAGTTGGGCTCAGAAATATATTGTTTAAAGAATTCTTAACGCTTCCCAACTTATTACTCCCCTGTGCATTAAGGGCATCAAGAAGCTCTTTCGGTGTCTTATGTGTACCAAGTCGTATTGTTTTCCACGTAGAAAATGTTTGTTCCTGTGATTCTTGTCCCGGTATACACACTTTTCCCTTTACCCTTCCAATCACCACCCCATCGCTTCTATATCCATTACTACACTTGAGTTCACAGGATACTTTTGTGGTGTCGTAGTTATATACCCCATTCAAAGGCGCGCGTGGACACAAAGAAAGTTGCCCATCTACGCAAAAATTTCCTGGCGTATCTTTTGCGGGACATGTTTTTAAGGAAGGTTCTTTGTATTGTGCACCGCAAGCGTTTGTACACGTGCGAAGAATTGATTTTGATGTAGTCGCCATGTCATTACTTACTGTTTTTTCCTCTGGTGTCTTCTCGGCAACTACCGTAAGTGTAGAAACATGTTCCGAGCGCCGTTCATTTGTAATCGTCCACGTCTTTAATGCAATAAAAGGGTCTTTGCTCCACCACTGACCCTTGTTTGGTTGAATTACTTTACAAGGATACTTCTTGTTCTTAGGAAGTGCCCCTACACAGATTGATTTGGTGGTATTGTTTTTGAAATATACCTTAGTACCTTGAGAGATAGATATCGTTGTAGGTTCAAATCCTTTGTTGCCATAAACAATAGTAACGGAATTTTTTACAGTGTTTTGTGCTTGTATATATCCCAAAAGATTACGATACTCATGCACAGAAACCATGTTTCCAACAAAAAGTATCGTGGCGACAAACAAGGCACCAAAAAGAAACTTATTGTTTGATTTAGTATTCACAATATGTTTGTGGGCCATAAAAAATATTAAATATTTGTTAACCTCTTGTATGCCTCTACGGGGATGTTACTCTTTATGATATATGACGCTGAGACAACAATACTTGCGCCCGCATCTTTCACCAATAAAGCTGTCTCAGCGTTAATTCCCCCATCTACCTCTAGTATAACATTAGGAAATTGTGCGTGAAGTGTACGAATTTTCTCTAACGAACCATCACCAAATTTTTGGCCAGGCGCGCCAGGAACAACGGTAAGAATTTGAACAAGATCAAGTTCTAAAATATAGGGAATAACGGATTCTGTATAACTACTTGGTTCTAAAGAGATACCTACTTCAATACCCTTCTCTTTGCATTTCTTAATTATCTCTTCGATGCTGTGAGTAGCACTCACATGAAACAAAATCCTCCCTACACAGGGATGAAGCCACTTATCAATGTATAACTCAGGATTTTTAATCATAAGGTGTACCTCAAAAATGGGTTCCTCCCCAAATTCTTGTAACTCTTCAGGCGTATTCCAAAGTTGATACGTACTAAACTCCCCATCTGTTACATCAAGATGGTATAAACCATTATGATCAGGCAGAGCACTTCTAAAAAAAGCGAGTTGCTCTCTCACCTCATCGATATTTTTTGCATTAATTGCGGGAATGACCTGCATACACTTATCAAACAAAAACTTAAAATGTAAATATCTTTGCAAACCCGCCAATAAGCGGTAATTCGTTCTGTTTTCCATTTCGGGCATTCATAATTCCGACAATAATAAAGGCTATTACCACGATATAAAGTCCAGTATTCACAAATCCTAAGATACCAACGATAGAAAGATAGAGAGAAAAAGGCATTATAAAATAAAACTGAGTGAGCAATATCGAAAAAGCCCATGGAATCATCTCAAAAATGACGAGCACAAGCCCTTGCTTCGCATGAAACTTCACAAAAACATCATCTTTGGCAATAATAAGAGGTACGATAACCAAAAGAGAAAGATAAGAAATAATAGCAAGAGTTCTCCTATTATCAACGGACGAGGATAATTGTGGTGCCATTGGCGCAGTAGGAATAGGATTAGATTGTTGTTGATCCATAAAAATAAACAATTACAGCGACCTTTCTTAGAAAAAAATTAACGCGCAGATATATCCTCTGCTTTAAAATTTTAATATTCTTCGCTCATGTCGCTTCTCGCCGGAAAATGGTAGGGAAAGCCAAAGTTCGATTGCCTTGAATGCCTCCTGATCATCCAAAAATCGCGCTCCAAGCGACAGGATATTCGCATCATTATGTTCACGAGAAAGCTTGATGATATCTTGATTACCACCATAATATACCGTCGCTCGAATACCAGATACTCGATTTGCCACCATTGCCTCACCCTGACCAGAACCGCCTAAAATAATCCCTCTACTTTCTAAGTCTTGCGCAACGACTTCGGCAACGGGTCTAATAAAATCGGGATAATCATCATTTGCGTCAAAAGAAAAAGCACCAAAGTCTTTTACCTCGTGTCCTTTCTCCAAGAGAAATATCTTAATTTTTTCTTTTAGCTCAAACCCCGCGTGATCGGTACCTAAATATATCTTCATATCGCCTCTCCCGCTTTTAAGATGTGTTGCACGAGTGTTGAAGCATACCCCCACTCATTGTCGTACCAAGAAAGTACTTTTACCAAATCTCCGTCGATAACTTTTGTAAACTGCAAATCAACGATAGCACCATACGACTCGCCCACAATATCAGAAGAAACAATTTGGTCGTTGCTTACCTTCAAAATACTCTGCCAACGAGGTTCCGAAGCTGCTTTCGTTAAAATAGTATTTACCTCCTCTATAGACGTCTCCCTTTTTGCGAGAAATGTAATATCTGCGAGTGATCCCGTAACAACAGGAACACGCAAGGCGATACCATCAAACTTATTATTAAGTTCCGGAATAGCCCTGGCAACCGCAACAGCCGCACCTGTAGTAGATGGTGCAATATTCTGCCCCGCAGCACGACCACGTCTGAAATCCTTACCCTTAGTTGGCCCATCGACAATATTCTGTGTTGCAGTGTATGCATGCACAGTACTCATTATCGCCTTTTCTATGCCTATCGTCTCTGACAATATAGCAATAACAGGAGAAACTGCATTTGTTGTACACGATCCATTTGAAGTAATGATGCATGTTTTAAAAGCCTCCTCATTTACCCCCATAAGTATAGTTTTTCCTCCCACGGTGCCCTCTGCGTCCTTTGTAGGAGCAGTAATTACTACACGTTTTGCCCCCGCATCCAAATGTACTTTTGCTTTTTCAAATGATTCAAAAACACCCGTTGACTCTACAGCAACATCAATATTCATATCCTTCCATGGCAGTTGCGTTGGATCCTTTACCTGAAGTACTTTTATAACCACCCCATCCACCACCAAATTGCCATCTTTGACTTCCACACTCTTATCATAACGACCATACACCGTATCGAATTTCAAAAGATAGGCGAGATTTTCAACGTCGCCAAGATCATTAATCGCAACAATATTCGCCTTTCCATTCAATTGGCGAAATAAAAGCCTCCCAATTCTACCAAATCCATTTATAGCAACGTTTATCATGTTTTTATTTATTGTACATCAAATAATCGTAAATACTGAGAACGGCTCTAATTGCATCCCCTGCAGCAATATTATTTTGTTTATATCTAAGACTCGTAACATCCCCTGCAGCCCAAATTCCCTGCATAGGGGTTTTTCCATACACATCAACCTCAATTTCACCATAAGGAGTGGTAGTTACGATATCCTTTACAAGTTCCGAATTAGGAAGAGTTCCAATCTCAATAAAAACACCTTGCACATCTAGTTTATGTTTCCCTGTGGTGAGCTTGTCGAATCCATCTTTTGTATTCGTATCCTCATAGGTAAGTCCATTCACAAAAGAATCGCCATGAATTTCACTCGTTGTTGCATTAAAAATAACCTCTACCTTTGGATCCTGCGCAATACGCTCCTGTGTTACGGCATCGCCCTTCAATACCCCACTACGCTGCAAAAGATATATCTTTGTTGCGTAAGGCAAAAGATCAATTACTGCTTCAAGCCCCGCGTTTCCGCCCCCAACTACGGCCACCACCTTTCCTCCAAATAGAGGCGCATCACAAATACTACAATACGCCACCCCCTTACCATCAAACTCTTTTTCTCCAAGTACCCCAAGCTTTTTTCTCCTCCCCCCCGTAGTGACAAGTACCGTTTTAGTCTCGTACTGCTTCCCGCCCTCAGTAACCACAGTGAACACCCCCTCTCCTTTGGAGACTGTTTTTACAAGCTCCCCTGTTACTATTTCAATACCTTCTTGAGCACGCAGGTGTGCCTCAAACGCCTGACCCAAATCATATCCAGAGATAGAAACAGTGCCTATCCAATTCTGAATATCCTGAGAAACCAAAGATTGCCCTCCAAAGCTTTCTGCAATAAGAAGCGTCTTTATCTTTTTTCGCGCAGCATATACCCCCGCCGCAGCGGCAGCGGGACCACCACCAATAATAATAAGATCGTACATATAATAAAAGCTCGATAGCCCGTTAGCATGCTTACGGCATGTTTAGCTCATTAGATATTTCGTACTAATGAGCTAACAAGCTAATCTCGCTAAAAAGCTATATCTTGAGTAATTCTTTCAGTCTCCCCTCGTTGAATCCAATTATAATCTCCCCATCTACGTCAATTACAGGAACACCAAGCTGACCTGATTTCTCTACCATCATCTTACGTGCCTCAGGATCTTCTAAAACATTTGTTTCTGTAAAAGAAACATTATTCTTCGTAAAAAATTCTTTTGCTTTTTTACAATACACACACGTTGGTGTTGTATACATTGTTACCATAAATTTAAGTTATATATTCCCTGAGTTGGTCGAAGGGAATTCCTAATATCGTAAGCCTTCGGCGGGTTCAGGCACTATTAGTTTATTTTTTTAAAGCTGCTTCTATCTCCTTCTCAAGTACTGAAAAAGGTACCGCTCCTACAACAAGTTTTCCATTAATAAAGAACGAAGGAGTACCCTGCACGCCAACAGCTTCACCGTCTTTAAGATCCTTTGTCACCTCCTCGGCATATTTTTTAGTATCAAGACATGTATTAAATTGATCCTCTTTCACACCGAACCCCCTTGCCCACTTCTTGAGGTCATCCACAGTAGCAACACCATTTTTCTGCTCACCAAAAATCTTGTCATGCATCTCCCAAAATTTTCCCTGTTCGTGCGCACACTCAGCCGCTTCGGCATACGTCTGCGCCATTTCATGAATACCAAGAGGAAAATCACGATACACTAATTTCACTTTTCCCGTATCTATATACTTCTTTTTAATCTGAGGAAATGTTTCATCAAAAAACTTTCCACAAAAAGGACACTGAAAATCACTAAACTCTACAATAGTAACGGGGGCATTAGGGTCTCCAAGCACCGCATCGTCATCAGGAAGCGCCGCAACGTCTACCGGCACACTAGGAGCATTTTGCCCCCCTACCTCAGCAAGATTAGCTTGACCACCTCTCGACAATGCACCAGGATTATTTGTCGCATAGTACACTCCAGAAAATATAACGCCCACCGCAAGAATTGAAGACGCAATCACAAACGCTCCATTATTTTGTCCCCCACCCGATGATGTTGTTTCTTCCATAAAAAAATAAAATTAATGCTTAATAATGAAAATAATATCTCAGTATATCAACGAACATATTCTGTTGCAAACTAACGAAATAAGTTTATTTTAATACCGATTGGTAGTTCTTAAGCAGGAAGACGACCTCTTTTCTTAAATGAGTCTTGACCCAAGCCTTTTCCTTTTCACCCAATAACAGTTCAGCCAATCCTCGCAAGATTTCGTTGTCTTTGACCACTTCGACAACAGGAATACAATCTGCCATGTATCCTTTAATAGTCTTTCCAGTTCGAGCCTTGATCACTTCGGTATTTATATCCCAGTGATTTGTACCAAAAAACCAGATATCATAAATATCACGCATGGCTGTCTCATTCCGAGTAGTCAAAGCCGCGAGCTTACTGGCAAAAAGATAATCCTGTCTGCCGACGAGCATAGAAATTCCAAGATATTCTTTCACTTCATAGTGTTCTTTGATGTCAGGCATAAGTATTCTCACATTCACTTCAACTTTGACGTTGTGATCGGTATCACCATAGGAAAGTAGAAAGAAGATAGTATTCCGTTTTATATAGTTATCTTTAATCTCTCCATATTTCCACAACATACCTTGGATTCTTTCGTATACTAATTTTTGCGTGGCTTCATCGGTTGAGAAAAGATCAAAGTCCAGGTTAACAGAGAAACGAGTCAAACCATAAAAAAAGTAGGCACAGGTACCCCCTTTGAATCCGATGAGGGAAGAGATAGAGGTATCGGAATAGATATCTCTCAAAATCTGTCCCATAACGAGCTGGTGTTTTTCACGATTTAGCATATTTTTGGTAATGAGATAATCGCTTTGCTACTTGCCTATTGTCATATATTTTTACAAGCTCAGAACAGAGCTCCCAGTTAATAGGTCGTAGGTTATCAAAATAAAATTTAGGAGACAAATAGATAGTGTCGAGAAATGCTCGCTCTGGTGTGGCAATACTGTATTTTTTTTCATTCTTGATACCAAGTGCACTATAAAGAACATTATCTTTTAGTTTTCTAAATGTGATGGTGTGGTTGCTAATCTTTTTTGTAGCGGAGTAGGGACCGGCTACAAAGATTGAGTCGTAATGTTGAAAAATAATTCCAGCCTCTCGAAGCACTGTCTCAAAACTTATGTAAGAAGGGGTGTAGATACTTGTTGCCAGTTCTTTGACGTCGTATTCCTTACTTTTTGCGAATACACCACGGGTGAGACGAGTCAATGATCCTTGTTTAGCATAATATTTGATTTTTGAGAGAAGATTAATGGTGTTCGTTTCCTCCCAAATCAAAGCTATATCCTTTATGGTCAGGATTGTCTTCGGAGATTCATATAGTTTAGCAATGAGGTTATCTGTAGCCATAATCAATATGTTAAATGGAAAGGTTAAAATATCACCTTTCCATTGTATATTATCAGATCAAAACGATCAAACTTACTTACGTTGCTCTCCCTGCCCTCCACCCGATGATGTTGTTTCTTCCATAAAAATTTTTAATTAATCACTGTGATAATAAGGTAACCCTTCGACAAGCTCAGGGAATACATATAAATAATAATTTAGTATATCAATGAACATATTCTGTTACAACCAATCTAAGGAAGTCCGACTTCCTTAGATTGGTAATTGTGTTACGATAGGACATATGCCACAACGAAACATTCCCGTTTCGGGAGAAATTTATCATATTTACAATCGAGGGGTTGATAAACGAACCATATTTCTTGATGATTCTGATTATCTACGTGCTATGCATGATTTATTTGAATTTAATGATCAGGAACCAGCTCCTAATTTAAGTTATCACCTAAATGGTTCTAAGGAAATTGGATTTGCACAAAGACAAAGAAAAACAAGAAAACTATTAGTGGAAATTCTTGCTTTTTGTTTAATGCCAAATCATTTCCATCTCCTAGTACGCCAATTAAAGGATCGGGGTGTAACAGATTTCATGCGTAAATTTGGAAGTGGATATACTAATTATTTTAATCAGCGCTACACGCGAAGTGGTTCGTTATTTCAAGGAAAATATAAATACTCGCATGTTAAAACCGAGGCGCAACTCCTTCACATGCCAATGTATATTCACATGAATCCCCTTAGCTTATCATTACCAAGTTGGCGAGAAAAAAAGATACATAATGCCAAAGACGCAATAGCATATTTGGAACGCTATAGATGGAGCAGTTTTTTAGATTACGTAGGAATAAAAAATTTTCCATCCATAACGCAAAGGGACTTCATTATGAAACTTTATGGCAATACCGATAGGTACAAACAAGAAACACAGCGTTGGTTACAAGAACGTACCTACGACGATATCACAAAACTCTGTTAACTTTGCTATTTTACCAATCTAAGGAAGTCGGACTTCCTTAGATTGGAGGGTAAGTGGTTGAGAAATAGAAGCTAAATAAAATTAAACAAATTTAAAACCCCCTCGAGAGAGGGGGTTTTAGGCGATTATGTGCTATCGCGAAACTTCAGATCAATACTACCTGTG
>CAYIOQ010000013.1:0-4200 GCA_964365055.1 uncultured Candidatus Saccharibacteria bacterium
TATTAAAGAGATATCGTGTCGAGCATCGGAGCTTTTGACGAAGAAATACACCAAACAGGCAGGTTTCGTTTTATTGGACGATACCTTCTCGTGCTGTTACTGTTTTATCATCCGGTAGCAGTGTCGTCAATTCTTTTCCTGTATTTGAAAGGTTTGCCCCCGTAAATTCGTCTTCTGCTTCAATGGTGGTAGGCTCGAGGAGTTTTGCCTCACTTCCTCTATTAAATATTGTCGGAGTCATGGCGATCTGAAAGATCGCCTCATATGCAGGAGATATAATTCCTTGATTGGCATTAATACGAGGAATTTTCCACATCACTTCTTGCGTGCGATCACAATAGAAAAATCCTTTTTGAAAATTTTTGTAATTACATCCTTCTGGAGGGGAATAATAAGTTTCATAATTTCCCGAAAGTTTTCCAGTGAGTGTGGCGTTTGGAGGAAGTGCAGAGCGTATTAAAATATCCTTGGTATCAACCGCGTAGTTTTTTACTTTCCAGTGGATAGTGTAATTTGTGGGTACATTTGCGCTTGGAGGAAAGGGCCCCCTGTTTATTATTCCTGATTTCGCATCACGAAAGAAGGCTGATGTTTCGATTTCGATGTTTCCGCTTACCTTACTTTCGTAACTCGATTTTCCGAGACTTTTCTGTGTTTGCAGGTACGCAGGTATAGAGAGAGAGTCGATTTCTGCATCTACTTTGAGAGTAAAATTCTTATCTTGCGCGCTTTGGATTTGATATTCACGAGCAACGAGGGCACCGAAACTTATTGTCCCCTCTTCATTTACTCCAAGGATTTTGAGTGCGGGAATTTGCGCGGCGGTCCATGTAATAGTGTTGGTAGTAGGATCTACAAACCCTTGTCCTGATATTTTGTCGATTTGATACATTTTCCCTGTAAGTTTCGCGCGTATAATGACGTCATTTAAGGAACTTCCACTCGCATTTTTATATGAGATTTTATAACGTATATTATCTCCCGGCTTCACTACCGCACCTTGAGAGCCCTCAGGCGCAACGACTAACATAAAAGGTGTTTCTGCTATCGCTGATTGTCCTTCCTTCTTCCCAATGACAACTTCTTGGTTTTTAAGTATAACCCCTCCCATGGCAGTAAATCGAAAAACGTCTCTTCCTTGCCCCACTGCGGTGCCAGATAGGAAGATGAGACCAGATTCGTTTGGGTTCAGTGTTCCTAGTTTCCAGAAGTTGGCAGAGGTGAGTTCTGGTTTTGAGAATTTAATTGAGAACCCAAGAGGAGATTCTAGTCTTATCCACGCGTCCTGGAGCGGCGTGTCGAGTGTGTTTGTATAGTGAACTTCAAAACTAAACTGTTCTCCCGATTGTATTTTGTTAGGGAGAACAAGATCGACAGCGAGTGCTGGTTCGCCGATGGTTGTTTGTGTACGTAACTCTTTTTCAAAACGGCTTCTTAACCCGCTTAGTTTGTAGTTCAAAATAAGCTTGAACTCTTTTAGGGAGCTTTGTTCTCCCAAAGCAACAACCGAAAAGGCTACATTGCCAGAACTTTTAACATTAATATCTCCAATAGTTTTTGTGAGTTGTAGTTTTGTTCTTTTTGGATCATCTGTAAAAAATACACCATTTGGGAGCTCGATTGAGATGTGGGCATCTTTTAGGGCGCTTCGAGTATCATTTGTATAGACGAAATCAACGTCAAATGGTTTTCCTGCAGAGACGCGTTCTGGGATTTGTACTTCGATAGCAAGTGCTCGAGTAGAAAAATAGTTTACGAGAAAGGCGGCAATGCCTCCACTAAGGATAGCCGTGATAAATACCCAAAGAGCTATTTTTTTTGTTTTGCTAATCTGTGTCGTTTTAATCTGCATCGCATCGGAGAGAGAGGGTGCTTCTTTTGTCTCTATATGTGTCTTTGGTACCTCTTCCCACACGTGAGATTCCCCTTTTACTTCAAAGGAGGTTGGTGCCACCGGAGTCTGTGACTTTTCATGATCTCCGTAAAGATTTTTTTCTGCGTCTTCGATCATTAAAATTGGCTTATGAGATGGTTTCTTATATAGGTGTTAAGGCGGAGAAGTTCTGTGGCACCCATGTGTTCTAATTGTACCTCATTGTGTTTAAGTTGTAACTGAGGAGAAACACCTAGTGTGTAGGCGCAGGAGTTGAGGAATTTAAGCGAATGGAACAGTGTTTGTTCACGAAGGGCCGTTCCGTTGACATCTTTTCTTTGTCCAAGCACATCCATATTTTCTAAATAGGAAGAAAGGAGAGCAAAAAGGTCTTGGTCGTGATATTCGAGAGGCAAGAGGCGTCCAAAAAAGTGAACAACATCATATACGTATGAGAAGAGGGTTGGTGTATGCTTAATCCCGTGGTGGTGGCGTATACCCGAAGCACCAATAAGTTTTAGAGAGTATGTCGTTGCAAATTCAAGATCAGCGCAAGTGAGTGGTTCAATGTGCCCGCTTAGGCGCGCAAGTCCCTTTCTCCCCCCTCGAGAGGTGAACTCGATCTTTCCGAGTTCCTTAGTTAAGGCAACGTAGCGCCAATCCGCGTCCCCCTTTTCTTTTTTTTCCAAGATGATCCCCCGTGCAAAAAGCATATAGTTGCGAATAGTATTTCTATTATACCAAATTAATTTTTGCAGATATGTCAAACGCGCCATAATGGCGCTTTTGCTTGATAAAAAGTCAATTGGTGCCACTATTTTACCAAGCTCGCACCTATTTTTAAAGTTGATATCTCGCCGGCTCCGCCCTCTAATATCCAGACTATCTATTCAATCCATTCCAAAATATTTTTATATTTTTTAAGCAAGGTAGAATGTATATCTTCAATTATTTTTTTATGCAATTTTTTACTACCGCTTCCGTCGGGATCTTTAATAACTCTATTTTGCGTTGTTAATTCTGAAAATCGATGGATTTTGTCTGCGTAATTCGGAAATTGATTTACCAAAGAATTTTTTGCTATTGAATATACTTTGTCATCCATAGCGATAACTACGCCTGCTTTTTTTATGACAGTCCTCGAGATCTTTTGGAAACTGTGTTCGCTTATATCAATGCCGAGTTTCTGCAAAACTGGTTTTGTGGCTTTCCATTCTTTTGGATATTCCGATAGATGTTTATGTTTTGGCAAATCAGTTCCTTTTGTTCCTTGCAAACCGTAGGAATCAATAAAAAATTTTTGATCAAGTTTTCGTTTTTTAAGAATTTGCCTCAAGGACTCAGCTGCTATAACAGATCGATGTATGTTGCCATTACAAATAAAAACGATGAGTTTTTCCATATTCCTAATTCCGAACAAGTTACTATTGGTGCCGGGGAGAGGACTCGAACCTCCAAGGGCTTGCGCCCATTAGCTCCTAAAGCTAACGTGGCTACCAATTTCACCACCCCGGCATGAGATACTTGTATATACCAAAAACAAGTTATTTTTGAAAGTGTTTCTTGGGGTGGTATGCCGCGGCATACCACCCCAAGAAACAATATAAAAACGCCCCTAGGTGAGACGTTTTTATATTGACCCCTAAAACCTATTAGAGTACTTCGACCTCCGCGTAACGGATACCGAAGTTTTTGGCATCTTGTTTCTCTGGAAACCAGACATCGACGCGTTCGCTAAATCGTGAATGCATTCTGTCCTCAACCACGAAGATCTTTTTTCCAAAGAGACGTGGGATGCGCACCTTGGTGCCAAATGGCAACATGTTGGTGGCGACCACCCCATCGCGCGTGCGAGATCCGCTCGCTGTAATGTTTGGCGTATCATCTGTCTCATCGGGAGAACTCGAGTACGCAGTTATGTACACTTTAAGCGCATTACGCTTAGGCTTCAGAGGCGCATAGTTACCAGTGTAGATCGGTGTCTCAAGAGATGCCACCCCTGTTTGAGTTGTTGGTTTGGTGTCGCCGGTAACATTCGTAACCGCAACAGGCATGATCCCCTGGTTAATTGCCAAGGATAGTGCAAGCCCCAAACCGAGTAGAGTATTCATAATGTGCGACAATGCATCGTATTCTCACGATATTTAGGCATTATCAGGACTTTTTGAATTCAATTGTGATATTTACCAGTCCTAGCAACCGACTATTAAGAGTAATCTTGAGTGCTATCACTAGGTTGGTAAACAAAAAACCCCGAAAGGCTCATGTAATGAGTTTAGTCTATCGTGCAGGGTTTGTCAACCAAAAAGTGTCAAAAATCGTTGACA
>CAYIOQ010000013.1:4300-12998 GCA_964365055.1 uncultured Candidatus Saccharibacteria bacterium
TTGACCGATTGGGTTTGGGGATGTATTTTGAGTGCATATATGACTTTTCGAAACAAAAAAATAGCGATTCTAGGGTTTGGAAGGGAGGGTAAGGTGCTTTTAGACTTTCTTAAAAGGGAGGAGGTTAAGCTTTCTCAGATTACTGTTTGTGACAAAGGGATGGTTGAGATGAAAGGAGTCAGCATACAGACGGGTGAGGAGTATCTCAAAAACCTTGATCGGTTTGATATTGTATTCAAAAGTCCAGGAATACCCACCATCTTGTCTGAGATACAGAAAGTGCTGAAGAAAGGCAATGTATTAAGTTCACCCACCAATCTCTTTTTTGATCTTTGTAGGGGAACTATTATTGGTGTTACGGGTACAAAGGGTAAGGGGACGACTGCGACGATGCTCTATAGTATCCTGAAGACTGCCAGGCGAAAAGCGTTTCTTCTTGGTAATATTGGGAAACCTGCCCTTCTAGATGTACGTAAAATCAAGAAGGGCGATATTGTAATAATGGAACTTTCAAGTTTTCAGCTCCAGCATCTTAAAAAATCACCTCATATTGCCATTGTTCTTGACGTAACCGTGGATCATCTCGATCATCACAAAAACGTTAAAGAATATCGTGATGCAAAGAAGAGTATTGTGGTTTATCAAAAGAAGGGCGACATCGCGATTCTAGATGCAGATAGTGCTGTTGTACGTTCATTTGCAAAACATACGAAAGCGAAAGTATTGTATTTTGGTAATAAAGAAAAAACATGGATTACTTCGAGCGATATACAGGTGCCAGGGGCGCATAATATAAAAAATGCATCTGCCGCCGCTCTTGCTGCAGAACGTATGGGTGTTTCACGCGAGGTAATTTTGAAGGGCCTTAAGAGGTTTAAAGGAAACGAGCATCGGCTTGAGTTTGTAAGAGGAAAAGATGGGGTGCGATATTATAATGATTCTGCAGCGACAAATCCTGATGCTACCATTGCTGCTCTACGCGCTTTTAATGCGCCAAAGGTTTTTATCATTGGGGGGAGAAATAAGGGGTTTTCATATGCAGGACTTGCAAAAGAGATACAAGAAAACACCATGCGTGGTGTTGTGCTTCTGGGAGAAACTAAAAAGGTTGTTTTTGATGAACTTAAGAAACTCAAGGACAGAGGATTAATGAAAAAAGTAATGGTTGTAGAGAGTCTATCTGATGCAGTAGGTAACGCAAGTTCAATCGCGCAGGCAGGAGATGTAGTTATTTACTCCCCTTCTGCCACAAGTTTCGACATGTTTCGCGATTACGATGAACGTGGAAAGAAGTTTAAAGAAATCATAAACAACATCTAATCCAAGGAAGTCGGACTTCCTTAGATTCCGCAGGTTATAAAAAAGCACCACGTAGTGGCGCCTAGTTTTATTTGATAATGACCGGTGTTCCTACGGAAACTTGTTCGAAAAGCCATTTGGCTTCTTCGTATTTCAGACGGACACAGCCGTGTGAGGCTGGATAGTTGGGAACTGAGGTTGAGGAATGAATTCCGTATCCTGCGGAATGAAACCAAAGCGTAAAAGGCATGGGGGTGTTTCCGTATTTATAAGAAATCGCATGGCGTTCTTTGGCATAGACGGTAAATTTCCCCTTTGGGGTGCGGTAGCCTTCTCTTCCTGTTGAACAGTGAAAGGTTCGTGCGATGCCTCCATTTTGATACGTCAGTGTTTGTGCCTTGAGGTCAATCGTTATAGTTGGTTTAGATGCTTGTCCCTGTGGAACAGCGGTTGCGGTGTGTGACATTCCGAATATAAGGAGTATTCCAAGAAGTATGCGTTTCAGTACTGTCATAATAGCACCTCCTTAATTGTAAATGGACCATTTTTAGCGTATACAGAAAAACTATATTTGTCTAGAAAAAGCCCCTACATGGGGCTTTTTCTTTTCCAAGTATTATTTACACGCTTCTTCCCAGGGGCGCAGGCATTTCTTTTTTGTTTCACACCAGCTATACCCTGCTCCGGGGATACATCCATATTCATCGGGGGCTCCTACAATTTCTTGTTGTGTATTGTTTTGTGTGTTTTGTCGTGATGGGGAAAGATAGAGAAGAGCGAGTCCTCCCGTAAGCACGATACTTAGGAATATCAAAAATGCTTTGTTCATATTATTTTTTTTATAATTACATTAAGGATTGGTTTGAATAAGTTTTTCCCATCCACCGCTAGAAAGATTGTGATAATATCCTGGTCCTTCTGGACCTCCTGGATTCCATGCGTTGAGAGGTGCATCATAATTAGTCCCTGTTGTGGGTGAGGTGACGGGTTCATAACCACGCATCGTGTCTGACCATTTATTTGCCGCACGACTTGTTACTTGATCGCGATATGTACCGGAGCTAATAATAGAACTTGAATCAAGAGGATTGTTTTTTGCCTGCAATACGTTTTGTTGTTTAAGATATGTTATTTGGATGGAATCTTCTATGTTTGCAACTGTAATTGCATATTCGCTCAAGAGGTTTGCGCGTATGAGTTGAGAGTAAAACATAAAATCACCAAGCCCCGCATTGATGACACGGATGCGCCCGATCACATCATGTTTTTGAAGCGTACCTCGATAGGTAAATATTTCTTCGGTAAATCCTTGTCCGTTTTGGCCTTCACCTTTTTGCAGTTCACCCACCATTACCCCCATCTGTGCTAAACCTTGTTTTACCATTTTTACAATATCTGATGTCGTCCCAAAATATCCTTTAAGATAAGCAAAGCTTACTGCAGCTTCGTTGTCGGGTCCATAAAGCTCGATGCTTTGCTCGGTTTCTTCTTTACCTGCAGGTTTTTTCCATCCTCGAGGAATAGCATATTTAAAGTATTGTCCCTGATAAGAAACAAGAGGCTCTCTTCTACGTGATGAAGCATTTTTTTCTTTTTTTGTAATTACTAAGTCGTTGTCAGTAAGTACTATTTTTCTTGAAAAACAACCTGCGATTTCTTTGAGGAGTGACTCTTTTTTTACAAATTGCTCTTTTGGTGCCCAGTAGATGGAAAGCGTTATAAAGGTGTTTTCTTGTTTGACGCGAAAAATTCCTTGCAATGCTCCCTCTGCTACGTTAGCGTAGGCGTTTGCAACTGCTTCTTTGGCGGTTTCTTTTGGAGTATCAATATTGAATTTTCCACCAGCTCCTTCAATGATATTTTTAAAAACCATAGCAAATTCATTAAGAAATTGACGTGGGGTGAGATTGCGTTTGAGTTTTGCTGTATACAGGAATACCGTCGTTGTATTTGTTTCGTCTTCTGTGATTGAAATGGTTCCATTGTCTTCAGAATAGATCCATCCTTTTGGGATACCTATTGAAAAAGCATGTTCGGGGACATCTTTTTTGGGAAGACGGCATGTTGAACCCGTGGTTGTTGTGGCTATTGGAATACGCTCGTTTGGATTTTTGTTTTGATTTTGTTCTTTCTCATCAATATTTTTGATATTTTTTTGCTGCTGGTTTGCAATCGTATTGCTCTGTTTCGTTAATATTTGTGTTTTTATGGCGGTAGTGCCTAAAAATCCTAAAATAATAATTACAACTATACCAGCGAGAATTTGTATAAAACCTTGTTGTGTATCTACTCTCATAACATTGTCTGTATATGTGTTTAGTATATCACAAAAACAAAAATCACCCGTACGTATATGTGGTGATTTTTGTTTCTCATCTATTATTTTTTTATCTCCTTATTTGCTTCTTCCTTGTTTTTGCTTAAATTTGTAAGGTTATTTTCAAGATTTTCAAGAGTGAGCATGAGGCGTTTATCCTGTGGGCTTACCGATTCAATAATAAATTGATATTTTGTTTTGTCCTTAAGAAGCTCTCTCATTGTTTGTGTATCACCGAATTTTGAGACGTGGATGAGCCCATAGATATTCTCATCTACTTTAATAAAGGCGCCATAGGGGGTGAATTTGAACACCTCGCCTTCTATCGTGCTTCCTGCAGGATATTTCTTTTCAACATTCATCCAAGGATCCTCTTGGAGGACCTTAAGCGAGAGAGATACCTTGTTGTTTTGGATATCGATAATCTTTGCGGTAACTTGATCTCCTATTTTGAAAAGCTCTGAAGGATGGTCGATAAGCCCCCAACTTAACTCTGAAATGTGGATAAGGCCCTCGATATCAGTATTGTCATTGAATTTAATAAATACACCAAAGTCAACAACAGCCGTTACGGTGCCTTCAACAATACCCCCTACTTCATACTGAGTGAGACGTTCTTTGAGTTTTTCTTCGTAGAGCTCTTTTTCTGAGACGATGAGGCGCTCCTCTTTAGGATCGAGATCAATAATTTTGACTGCCAATTCTTGACCTACAAATTTTTTGAGTTCCTCAAGTATTTTATTTTTTTCGCCACCTTCCACGCGTGGGTAGTGTTCTGGAGTAAGACGTGAGACGGGGAGGAATCCGCTTATTCCTACCACTTCAATAAGGAGACCACCTTTGTTTGCGGCAATAATCTTTGCGTTCACTGTTTCATTGGTATCCTTTTTGGTTTGAAGAACTTCCCATTCTTTTCTTTGGCCAATATCTTTGAGTGCGAGATCAACAAAACCATCTTCGTTTTCGGTTTCTACAACCTTTACCGAGATTATATCTCCTTTATTGAGGTGTTTGATTGCTTCTCTTCCAAGACGGTATTCGAGACCATATACTACTCCTGTTCCAAACATACCGAGATCTATATAGAGAGCTCGTTTTTGTTTGCTTAATACAGTCCCTTCAAGGACTTCTCCTTGTTTAGGAGGTGTGGCAACTTGCGCCTTAAAGGCGCTTCTAAAATCTGATTCTTTTACCTGATATAATTCTTCCGTCATGATTGTTTTTTGTTGCTCTGAGGTCAGAGCCCTCTCATTTAAACAGGTTTCCTCAAAAAGTCAAAAAAGATACACAAAAACTTGAATAAAGGGATGTCTTTTGCTACCATCTAAGCATGTCCGGTAGTGAAAAGTCGACAGTGTAGAGGGATTCATTACTGGCATTAGTGTAAGCACATATTATCAGAATTTTAATATAGGAAGAGATAGGGGCTAATCCGCTCAAGGCGGAAGTCGACTTTCTACTACCGGATATGATTATTACTTGGTACGGTGAAGGGTGTTTTAAGGTTCAGGCGGGGGAGGTAACCCTGAGAACTGATCCCTTTGAAAAGGCAGATACAGGGCTTACTACGCCTTATTTTAATGCTGACGTAACATTACGTTCGCGATGCCCTTTTGAGCTTAAGGAGCTGGAAAAATTAGTAGGTAGTGTAGCTTCTGATTCACTTATCTATTCCCCCGGTGAATATGAACTTAAGGGAATTACAGTACGGGGGGTTCAATTGAAGCACATCAACGGAGAGTTTCTGGATACGGCCTATACTATTCAATGGGGGGATGTGAGGCTTGGATACCTTGGGCACATCGATAATATAAAAGACAATGCTCGGCTTTTGGAGATGTTTACTGATATTGATATTTTATTTGTACCAGTAAGTACCCCTTATCTCGAGGCGGGTGAGGCGGCTACCTTTGTTAATCAAATTGCGCCGAAGATTGCTATTCCTATGTATTATGCGGTGAAGGGCCTTACGAGAAAGGCGGACGATGCGTCGGCATTTTTTAAGGAGTTTGGTGTATCTCCCGATGTGCAGGATAAGCTTACGACTAAAAAGAAGGATATTGATCAGCACGAAGAGACACAGATAGTAGTGTTAAAAGCATTGTCAGAAAATTAGGCTGTTATGGATTTTTCTCATCTTTCGCTTAGTCAACGTAAACGTTTGTTTATGATTCTTGTGGCTATTACTGGCATTTTTTCGATTGTAGTGTGGCTTTTTATGTTGAGAGGGAATATGGCGACGTTAAGCGACTCGGGGGGTATCAAGGAGATTTTTAGAGAGAAGCCTGTTAAGGAGGAAAAAAATCTTGCTCCTTCGATAGGTCAGATTTTTGGATCGTATATTGCAAATATTTGGGATGGGGTGATGAATATTCCCTCTTTCTTTGAGATTAAAGAGGTGGAGATATCAAGCGAAGAACTATAATATATGCAGAAAAAAGAGGAAAATAAGGAGGTTATACAACACATAGAGGCTCAGAGCATTACGACTGAGCTTGAAAGTTCTTATATCGACTATGCAATGTCGGTTATTGTTGCGCGCGCTCTCCCCGACGTTCGCGACGGGCTAAAGCCGGTGCATAGACGTATTCTTTATACTATGTGGGATGCTGGGCTTACACACGGTGCAAAGTTTAGAAAGTGCGCGACGGTGGTGGGAGATGTGCTTGGGCGTTATCATCCTCACGGTGACTCAGCGGTGTATGACTCAATGGTAAGAATGGCGCAGGATTTTTCGTTGCGTTATCCACTTGTGTTAGGTCAGGGTAACTTTGGTTCTATCGATGGCGACAGCGCCGCCGCTTATCGTTATACAGAGGCAAAACTTTCGGCAATTGCGGAGGAGATGCTTATAGACCTTGAAAAGGAGACGGTGGACTTGGAAGATAATTATGATGGAACTCGCAAGGAACCAAAGGTACTCCCCGCAAAACTCCCTAATCTTATTTTAAATGGTACGACGGGCATTGCTGTGGGCATGGCGACAAGTATCCCCCCACACAACCTTACTGAGGTTGCTGATGCCATTATGTTTCTCGCGGATAATCCAAAGGCAAGTGTTGAAGAGCTTTCGCAGTTTATAAAAGGCCCTGATTTTCCAACAGGTGGTGTAATTTACAATAAAAAAGCGATTTTAGAGGCGTATGCAACGGGGCGTGGACCGGTTACAATGCGTGCGCGTACTGAAATTCAAGAAACCAAAAGTGGACGCGCAGAAATTATTATTAATGAGATCCCCTATCAGGTAAATAAGTCTGAGCTTATTGTTAAAATTGCAGAGCTGGTTACCGAGAAGGAGATAGAGGGCATTAGAGATGTACGTGATGAATCCGATAGAGATGGGTTGCGTATTGTTATTGAACTTAAAAGTGATGGTCAACCACAAAAGGTGTTAAACCAACTTTTTAAGCGTACTGATTTACAAAAAGATTTCCATTTTAACATGGTGGCGCTTGTAGATGGATTGCAGCCACAGACGTTTTCTATAAAGGGTATTCTTGAGCATTATTTAAAACACAGGCAGATAATTGTGGTGAGGCGTGCACAATATGATTTGCGTAAGGCGGAAGAGCGTGCGCATATTCTTGAGGGTCTCGCAAAAGCGCTTGATCACATTGACGAGGTGATCGCTACTATTAAGAAGTCTGCAAATAGAGAGGAGGCAAGGCAGAATTTGATGAAGAAGTTTGGACTTTCTGCGCTTCAGACAGATGCCATCCTTGAAATGAAGCTCCAGACTCTTGCTGGTCTCGAACGAAAAAAGGTTCAAGACGAGCTTAAGGAAAAGAAAGCTCTTATCGTTGAACTTAAGACTCTTCTCGCGGATTCTAAAAAAATTCTTGGAGTAGTAAAAACAGAGATTCTTGATATTAAGGCACGTTTTGGTGATGCACGAAGAACAAAAGTAGTTTCTGCACCTATTGGAGAGTTTCGTGAGGAGGATCTTGTACCTCAAGAAGAGGTGGTGATTACGATGTCTTCGGACGGCTACATCAAGAGGCTTCCTCCTGCGACCTTTAAGATACAAAAACGTGGTGGAAAGGGGGTGATTGGTTTTGAGACAAAAGAAGATTTTGTAACTCACCTTTTTAACGCAAATTCACATGACAACATCCTCTTTTTCACAAGCGGTGGCCGTGTATTTCAGACAAAGGTGTATGAGATACCTGCAGCAACGCGCACAAGTCGTGGACGTTCGGTGTTTAATTTTCTTGATATCGTACAGGGTGAGCATGTCACCGCGATGCTTAATTATGCCTCTATTGGCGCAGACGGCCCTAAATATCTAGTGATGGCTACAAAGAAGGGGGTTATTAAGAAGACAGATCTTTCTGAGTTTGAGCAGGTGAGAAGATCGGGAATCATCGCGCTTAAACTTGAAAAAGGCGATGAGCTTCACTGGGCGAGTTTTTCCTCTGGTAAGGATGAGGTTATTATTGTCACTCAAAATGGTCAGGCATTAAGATTCAACGAAAAGGATGTGCGTTCGATGGGGCGCAATGCTCAAGGTGTGCGCGCAGTGCGTCTCAAGGGTGCTGATGAGGTAAGCGATATGTCGATCATCACAGATACAAAGGCGCAGGTGCTTGTGATTACAGAGCATGGGTATGGCAAACGTACACCTCTTAAGGAGTATCGTAAGCAAAAGCGTGGTGGAAGTGGCATTAAGACGGCAAATGTCACAAAGAAAACAGGTATGGTAATTGCCGCACGCGTTATCATGAACGAGGAGTCAGAGCTTATTGCTATTTCAGAAAAGGGACAGGCACTTCGCACGGGCGTTCACGAAATACGAGAACTTGGTAGAGCAACACAGGGCGTACGCATCATGAACGTCCCCGAAAGCGATGCTATCGCCGGCATCACCATCATCTAGTGAAATTCTAGATTCTGGATTCTAGAATTTAGATACTGTATACTTAATTATATGCAGCAGTTTAGTCAGCAACAAAAACTTATTGTTATCGTTGTCGTTATTGCCATTGTGCTTAGCTTGGTAAGTATTCCTTTTATTCTCAAGAAGACAGCTACGAAGAAAAAAATAAATAGTCTGAAAGTTTGGATTGTTGGCGACGATAGGTC
>CAYIOQ010000013.1:13098-15468 GCA_964365055.1 uncultured Candidatus Saccharibacteria bacterium
CTACGAAGAAAAAAATAAATAGTCTGAAAGTTTGGATTGTTGGCGACGATAGGTCGGTATTTGAGCCTATTTCTAATAGTTTCGGTTTTCCCGTTGAATATGTAGAAAAAGATTTCAAGACGTATGAACGCGAGCTTGTGGATGCGCTTGCAAGTGGCGAGGGACCTGATGTGTTTATGATTCATAACTCGTGGCTCCCAAAACATCAGAGCAAGCTTGCTTCGGCACCAGCAGAATTTATTACTCCCCTTGCTGTTCAAAAGAATTTTCCTGATGTGGTGACTACTGATTTTGTGCGCGATGGAAAGATATACGCCCTTCCTCTCTCGATTGACACCCTAGCGCTTTTTTACGACAAGGATGTTTTTAATGGATCGTTTATAAGTGCCCCACCCCAGACATGGGGTGAACTTGAGGAGATCGCGACACGTCTTACGAAGCGCGACGAGTCGGGTTCTATTATTCAGTCTGGTGTTGCTTTGGGTGGTAGTGATCGAAGTGTAGATAAGGCTTCGCATATCCTCGCGCTTCTTATGATGCAGAAGGGGGTAACCCTGACTGAACAATCTGGAAATAATTATTCATCCGAATTTCGTAATAAGAAAACGAATGAATCATCGGCGGAGGACGCTTTGAATTTTTATTTGCAGTTTTCCGATCCACAATCTCCTTTCTACACATGGGATACAGGGCAACACTATTCGATCGATGCATTTTCGTATAACCCTTCTGTGAGAAATAAAGCGGCGATGATTTTAGGTTATTGGTATCAAATTGCGGTAATGAAAGGTGATGAGAATAAAAAGGGCAAGAATCCTAACCTTAACTTTGGTGTTGCACAAATGCCCCAGCAAGACGATGTTAATGAATCTCGATATGCGACGTATGCTGATTATTGGGGGTATGCTGTTGCGAAGTCGACTAAAGATCCACAATCCGCTTGGCGTTTTGTGCAGTTTCTTACTTCGAAGGCGCAGGCCGAACAATACCTCATCGCTACAAAGAGGCCACCCGCCTTGCGATCGCTTATCGCTTCGTATCAGGACAATCCTATTCTCTCTGTATTTGCCAATCAGATTCTTATTGCAAAAAGCTGGGTACAGCCGGGCGCAAGTGATGTTAATCCCCTCTTTTCGCAGGCCATAGAGCAGGTGTATCGTGGACAGTTAAGTTCTGAAGAGGCAATACGTGCGTTGAGAGAGCAGGTAAAAGAATTGTTTTCAAGAATTGTTTTATAAAGTATGAAATCAATATTGTATAGTGCTCTTTTTATCTTTTATTTACTTCCTAAGTTAATGAGGGGAGCTGAGTTTACTGGACTTGAGAATCCAATAGATTCAGGTAGTTTTGTGGATGTTATTAATGGCGTTATTGGTTTTTTAACTCCTTTTGGATATGCGGTGCTTGTTATTATCATTTTATGGGGAGGATTTCAGATGATGACGTCTGGGGGAGATCCGAAAGGATATGAAGCGGGCAGAAAAACACTGTTATGGGCCGCTGTGGGGTTTGCTGTTCTTTTTTTAGCAAGGACCATAAGTGATGCAGCCCAGGAGTTTTTTAAATAACTTTTATATGTGGAAAAATATTTCTTTGTTGAGGAAACCGGGATGTGATATTATTATTATTATGCGTAAAAGTTTCTTTTTATTACTATCGGGTTTCGTTTTCCCTTATGCCTATGTTTTTGGTCAGGGTGTGGGAGGCGGGCAACTGGGAGGTGTACAACAGAAACTCATTGGTATCGTAAACAAGATTGCTGATTTTTTGGGTACCGTTTTTCTTATTGTAGCAACGATCATGTTTCTTTACAGTGGATATGTATATTGGCAGGCAGGAGGAAAACCCGATGCCATAGCGAAGGCCCATCAGAATCTGTTGTGGGCTGTTATTGGTACCGCAGTTGGATTATTGGCGTTTGCAGCTCCTGGTATAATAGCTGGATTTTTGGGCTAAAGAAATTTAATGGAAGTATGTTTCTAAAAGGTCGATTTTTTATGATTATGATTATGAAGAAAATATTATTTCGTCTAGTGCTTGCATTGCAATCTGTGCCTATGTTAGTTGGCGCAGCTACGGTGGTTGGACCAACGGCTCCTGGTGGAGATTTTGTTCCTAGCATCCCTCCCGTAAAGACAGTATTAGAAAATGTTACTGCAACAATTTCATCGCTTTTTCTTTTTGGTGCAGTTATCTTCCTTGTACTTGCCGGTTTTCAATATCTTACATCAGGAGGAGATACTGAAAAAACTGGTAAGGCGAAGACTAATTTCATTTATGCTGTAATCGGTATTGCCATTGGTGTAATGGCTTATGCATTGCCGAAGGTTATCAGTGGTTTTGTTGGTGGTGGTGGTGCGTTGTAGTAAT
>CAYIOQ010000014.1:0-15131 GCA_964365055.1 uncultured Candidatus Saccharibacteria bacterium
CATATTCGAGAAACGAAGCGATGCCACCTTCTGTGCAGGAACGACATATTGCGACACTTGGTAGACTCGATCTTCTTTTTGATGAAATTGTGACGCTTGTGATGTACAAGCCAGAACTTGCTTCTACTCTTAGTGTTCTTGAGGAGTATGCTCATGAGGCACACAAAAAGATGTTGTCTAATTTTAAAGATAATGCATTTATACAGAAGGACATTGATCCAAGAATTATCCTTATGAAGAGCTATTTAGAATCTTTTCTTGGTGAGACTTCTTGGGAGGATGAGCTTGTGCGTGTAGTACGAGAATATAAACTTGAGGCAATCCACGAGCAAATTAAACAGAAAAATGCGGAAATTGGAATCCTTGAGAAGGCGGGGGATGATGTGGGGGTTGCCGAACGACTTCACGAAGTCTCCCTACTTCTCGCTGATTTGAGGAAGGTTGAATCAGAGAAATAACCGTGGTACACTATGAAATCCACTTTTTAAGTACTAATTTTCAATTTTAATACTATGCCTAAACTAAAAAAACAAAAGAAGCAAGTTAAACCAGCGCGACCTAGTAAGAAGGTTTTGGTGAAGGCAAGGGGAGGAAGGGGTAAATCTGCGATGAAAACGAAGGTTGAGAAGACTTCACCAGCGCAAAAAATAAAGAATTTATCTCGTACCGCTGATGCGCGGACCAAAATACGTTCTTCAGAGGCAAAGGGGGTCCCTGCAGAGGTATATGAAAAACTTACTCCTGAGAAAAAACAACAACTCGTCGAGGAGCTTATGCGTCGTGGGAGGGAGCGCGGATTCGTAACTGAGTCTGAGATTTTGCATTATTTTCCGCGCGTTGAAACAGACCTTGCCCTTCTCGAGGAGCTTTATGAATCATTTGAGAAGGCAAATATAGAGGTAATTGAGGCTCGCGAGTTTTTGGAACTTCAACAACAGGAGGAGATTTCTAAAGAAGAGCTTAATCGCGCTACAGAGGTTCCACCAGGAGTTGAGCTTTCTGATGCAGTACAGGCCTATCTTCGTGAAATAGGAAAGATACCACTTCTTACAGGTGATGAAGAAAAAGCGTTTGCAAAACGTATTGAGGCGGGTGATGAGGAGGCGCGCCAAAAGCTTATTCAGGCAAATCTTAAACTCGTCGTTTCCTTTGCGAAAAAATATGTAGGACGAAGTCCCCATCTTACTCTCCTTGATCTTATTCAGGAGGGAAATATTGGTCTTTCGCGTGCAGTTGATAAGTTCGACTATCGAAGAGGTTTTAAATTTTCTACGTATGCAACGTGGTGGATCAGACAGGCAATCACTCGCGCCCTTGCCGATCAGGCACGTACAATTCGTATCCCTGTGCACATGGTTGAAACGATTTCAAAGTTCCTTCAGGTGAAGCGTCGCTTGCAGCAAGACCTTGGGCGAGAACCATTGCCCGCGGAAATTGCTTCAGAAATGGGTATTGATATTGAGAAGGCGCACCATATTATGAAAATTTCGCAAGAGACAGTGTCTCTCGAGTCTCCTGTTGGTGACGAGGATAAAGATTCAACCCTCGGGGAATTTATTAAAGATGAGAAGACTATTACCCCTGTACAATCTGCAGCACAGCGTCTTTTGAGAGATAAACTTACGGAAATTCTTCGGGATCTTACGCCACGTGAGCAGAAAATTTTAGGAATGCGCTTTGGGCTTGATGATGGCATTACACATACACTTGAGGAGGTGGGAAAGGAGTTTGGGGTAACTCGAGAACGTATTCGTCAAATTGAGGCGAAGGCGTTAAGTAAAATTCGTGATCATGGTGAGATTAGTAAGCTCGAGGAATATTAGAGAGATATGGCGGTATTTCAAGGGGTGGTAGATACTATTTTGATAGGATTTATTGGAGGGAGCCTGGTGGCTCCCTTTTTGAGTGCTCGAAATATATTGTGGTATATTATTATTCTTTTTGTTGTCGATTGTTTTATTTTGCTAACACAAAAAAGATTGGTAAAAATAACTGTTTTTATTCTCATCGCCTTGCAGTGTGTCGCAGGGGCGATGATATACCGACAGGTTTTTACAACTATGGAATGGAAGGCGCCATCAGTGATTCAAAAAAATATCGACGTATTGGATAATGGACTTCGTATTACAAAAAATGCTTTTACGTATAATATTGCACGTGCATTACCAGAACCTTATGCTTCATTTGGGACCTCTCTCCTTATGGGAAAGGCTGGTCTTTCAAACACCTTGATGGATGAGATGCGCAAAACGGGTACCACCCACCTTGTGGCGCTCTCTGGTTTTAATATTTCGATTATTAGTCTTTACCTTTTTAGTTTTTTGCTTTTTTTGAGATTACATCGAAAACTTGCATTATGCATTGCGAGCATTCTTGTTGTTTTGTTTGTGGTTATGGTGGGAGGAGAGGCGTCTCTGGTACGAGCTGCGGTAATGGGAGAACTTATGCTTATCGCGCAGTTTATAGGGAGGAGATATCATTTTCGACGTGCAATTTTGTGTGCGGCATTTGGTATGGTGCTTTTTGACCCCGACGTTGTGGCGCTTGATATCGGGTTTCAGCTTTCTTTTCTCTCCACGCTTGGCATTACGTATCTCTCACCCATATTTGAGAAGAGGTGGGGTGGAGGGCAGTCGTTTCTCGGGTGGCGATCGCATTTTTACTCAACTATCGCAAGTCAGGTAATGGCGTTCCCTATTCTTATTACAACATTTCACTCTTTTTCCTTATTGTCTATCGTTACTAATGTTCTTCTTCTCTTTGCAATTCCTTTTACAATGCTCCTCGTATTTCTTACGGGACTTATTGGGTTTGTGAGCACATTTCTTGCAAGTGTGGTGGGTATGTTTGCATCATTTTGTATTGGTTACGAGTTAGCCATAATTCATTATTTTTCACGTATTCCTTTTATGCTCGAAATTTATTTAGGGAATGCATCTTTTGTTTTTATACTTCTTTACTATTCTTTTCTTGCAATCTTCGTCTCACGCTTCTGGTCAGTACGCTATCAGAAGAAAATATAAATTATGAGTGGTATGCGACATCATACCACCCACGTTTTTATTTTTTATATATAATAAAAAATCTGACGATCGTCGTTGGAAACTTGATCGCGCTTAGAAGTCGAGAGGGCTCGTAGCACGCTTCTGCTTCTAACATGGTTTTCTTGCGAAGTGAGAGGTTTTTATTTACACTTGTGATAGTACTTTTATAATAAGGAGGACATAGGGTGATGAGACCAGTAATTCTTGAATCGCCGTACAAGGGGAATAATTATGAGACCACAGAGGAAAATATACGGTTTGCACGACTTTGCATGCACGATTGTCTTTTAAGGGGTGAGGCTCCGTTTGCAAGCCACCTTCTTTACACGCAGGAGGGTGTCCTTGATGATAAAATTCCTAAGGAAAGGACATTGGGGATCGAGGCGGGATTTGCCTGGAAAGATGTGGCGGACGCGACGGTAGTATATGTGAATAGGGGCATATCCAAAGGAATGCATCTTGGTATCCGTAGAACAATTGTACGGGGACAGCCTATTGAATATAGAAGTTTGCCTGCATATGAAAAACTGGCCCAACCAGTTATTGTCACAATCACAGGCGCTTCGGGGGTAGGTAAGACTAGTATTATAAAGAGATTTTTGGAAGTGAGACCATGTGCAAGATTGATTCAAAGCACCACTTCTCGCTCAGCTCGGCCATCCGACCTTGATGGGGAGTATGAATATGGAGTAGCTGTGAATGATTTTGAAAAACACAAGGATGATTTTTTGTGGATGGCCACCGCTCACGGTAATCATTATGCTACTCGCAGAAAGTCTGTTAGTGAAATTTGGTTGCGTCGGGAATCGTTTTGCCCCGGTTGCATGATCCTCGTGCCACATGTATTACCGTTGCTTCGTAATTATCTTGTAGATTGTGATCGACTTGTTTCTTTTTATGTCCTTTCGCCTTCTGAGGAAGAGTTGAGGAGACGACTTACCGTACGCGGTGATGATGAGGCAACAATCCAGAGACGCATCGATGATTGTAAAAAGTGGGGCGCTGAGGCGTTGCGGGCCGACATCCCTTACGTGTTTCTTTCGAATAACGAATCGGATGTTGGTATTGAGATGGCAGTAGAACAGATGTGCGTATTTTTGTAAATAAAGAACGTACTGAATGTGTACGTTCCAACAAGTCTAAGCGAGAGACTAACCTCTCGTTTTTTGTTTTCCAGGAAGTAGAATTTGGACTTCCTTGTGGATTGTTCACCAAAAGGTGAACTTGTCCAAATTTCACTTCCTGGTTTTTAAAAACAAACAGCGCGTGATATTCTGATAGTATTATGTTTCAGGTGACGCAGGAAAAATTTAATGGACCTTTTGATGTGCTTCTTTCAATGATAGAGGGCAAGAAACTTGAGATTACGGAGTTAAGCATTTCTCAGATTACCTCTGATTTTTTGGCTTATGTACGTCAACTTCAGGAGAAAAATTACGCTGAAATTGGAGATTTTTTAGTGGTAGCAGCCAAACTCATTTTTATTAAATCGCGGGAAATTCTCTCAAAACTTACTCCCATCGAAGAGGAAGATGAAGGAAATTTGGAGCTACAGTTACAACTATACAGAGAGATTAAGCGAATGAGTAAGTTGCTTGGTGAGATATATTTAGTACATCCTATGTTTGGAAGAGGATATTTTGAGGGGTGTGCACCTGAATTTCTTCCCGGGCCCAATCTTACACCAGCCGCTCTTCAAAGGAGTCTTTCTCTTTTTTTTGCGTTTAATACACCCCATGCTTCATCAAAAGTTGAAAGAAGAATTGTGCGAATCGAGGAGAAGGTGGTAGATATTTTAAAGCGCTTGGAATCGGGTTTACATTTTCAATTCAACGAACTTTTTAAAGAGAAGGAGAGAATTGAAATAATAGTGCTTTTCCTTGCACTTCTTGAGCTTATGAAGGCTGGGGTTGTGGCACCAACGCAAGGCGATGGTTTTGGTAATATCACTGTCAGTAAGAAGTAGATATTCATGGGTGACAATATATTGTAAATAACGTATAATTTTTAAAACTCTATGGAGGATGTATTGCGTAAAAAGAGCGTTGAAGCACTTCTTTTTGTGTATGGAGAACCGCTTTCTTCTCGAGAAATTGCAAAAATGGTGAAGATGAAGGAAGACGAGGTACTTCGTATTCTCGATGAACTTAAAGATGAGTATCGAGAGAGAGGAATTATACTTATCGCTCATGGAGGAAATTTTTCGTTTTCGACGCATCCTGACGTTGCTGGTGTGCTTAAGGATATTATTGCAAAAAACTTAGAAGAGCCTCTCACTCCATCGAGCCTTGAAACGCTTTCGATCGTTGCTTACCTTGGACCTATTGCAAAAATTGACATGGATGAAATGAGGGGTGTAAATTCGTATTTCACCCTAAAGAGTCTTTTGGTTCGCGGGCTCGTTGAGAAAAGGGATCAGGAGGAAAAAAGTTCTCTTTATGACATTACTTTTGATGCATTGCGTTATTTGGGGGTTACTGATAGAAAACAACTTCCTTCATACGATGAATTCAAAGAGAAGCTTGTGCATATTCGCGAAGTTTTTATACATAAATAATAAGTAGATATGAATTCCGAGGAGGTAGTTGTTTCCACCCAAGAACATGAAAAAACTACTCCCCACAATTTTTCGTGGGGGCTTCCTTTTCTTGCACTAATCGCGGTTGTTGTCGGATGGTTTCTTTATCATACTATCACTCCTCCGCAAGTACGTGTCGTTGAACGTGTTACACCTTCTAAGGAGCGTGTTACGGATACGCGTGTCCGTCGCTATTCAACCCTCAGAGATTTGGAACAGCCCCACTTTACCGAAGCTCGTCAACCACTCACTGCGCTTATTAGCAATTTTGATGTCCCCGATATTGAAATAAATGCCCGTGCGGTCCTTGTAAACGATCTTACTACCCACGTCGATTTGTTTTTAAAAAATCAGGATGTGGTGTGGCCAATTGCTTCTATTACTAAATTACTTACCGCTACTGCGGCGAAAGAGGTGGGGATTACTCGGCAGTTTGTTACTATTACTAAGGAGGCAATTGCTACCGAGGGGAATGGAGGAAATCTCGTTGTCGGGGAAAAATTTAGTTTGGAGGGTATTACACAAGTAATGCTGTTTGTTTCATCAAACGATGCTGCAAAGGCCATTGAGGGTGAAATTGGGGAGGAGTTGCTTTTTCGTATGAAAGGCATTGTGAATGGTCTTGGGTTGTCCAGGACGCACATAGAGGAGGTTACTGGACTTTCCCCACAAAATGTTTCTACTGCGCGTGAACTTAAGAATCTCGTACAATATATATATCGGGTACATCCTGAGCTTTTTCGTATGACAAAGACGAGTGAGACAGTTATTTCTTCGGAGACAAAAAAGCATAAACTTGTTAATATAAATTACCTTTCTCTTCATCCCGAGCTTGGGTTTATTGGCGGAAAAACAGGGACAATAGATGAGTCTGGGCAAAATATCGTTGCGCTTTTTGAACACAACAACCATACTATTATTGTTATTGTGTTGGGTTCCTCAGATAGATTTAAAGACGTTGAGGAGCTAATGTGGTGGGTAAAACGTGCCTATGTTTTTAAGTAAGTTTTAATATTTAATTCCATGATTGTTACACAAGCTATCAGTTTTCTTGCTCTTGGGACATTTTCTTTTGTTCTTGCTATGTTTTTTTCGAGGCCTCTTCTTTATCTTTTAAAGAAGCATCAACTTGGTAAACAGATACGTGGAGAAAAAGATACCCCTGTTTTTTCGAGTCTTCATAAAAAGAAAGAAGGTACACCCACAATGGGCGGTATTATTATTTGGTTTACTATTTTGATTATCGCAGGAGTCATGTATTTTGGTGATATGTTTTTTGGTGGTATATTTTCTCAGCTCAATTTTATTAATCGTGCTGAAACATATCTTCCTCTTGCGGCATTGTGTATCGCGGCATTCATTGGCTTAGTGGACGATGTTATGGGTGTTCTTCATATGGGTCCTAATGGGGGTGGGCTTAGTATGAAGGGAAAGCTATTACTTTATATCCTTGTCGCCATGGTAGGTGCATTTTGGTTTTATTTTCGTCTCGATTGGAACGTTATTCATATTCCTTTATGGCAGGATGTACTTATCGGAATTTGGTATATTCCTCTTTTTATTTTTGTACTTACCGCAACTGCTTTTTCAACCAACGAAACAGATGGATTAGATGGATTGGCTGCCGGGGTCCTTGTTTTTCCTTTTATTGCTTTGGGGGTGGTAGCCTTTTTGAATCATAAGTATGATTTGGCAATGTTTATTGCAACGCTTCTTGGCGCGCTCGTTGCATTTTTGTGGAACAATGTTTATCCCGCTAAATTTTTTATGGGGGATACTGGCGCAATGTCTTTGGGTATTGTGCTCGGAGTTATCGCCATGCTTACTAACACAGCGCTTCTTTTACCACTTTTTGCTTCAATTTTGGTACTCGAATCTTTATCTGTAATTATACAAGTACTAAGTAAAAAAATTCGTGGAAAAAAAGTTTTCCTTTCCACCCCCATCCATCATCATTTTGAGGCGCTGGGATTACCAGAGACAAATGTAACTATGAAGTTTTGGATTGTTTCTGGTATTACTACGAGTTTGGGGCTAATTATCTTCTTCCTCGATAAATACAAGTAGAACTTTCCTGTTTAGCGTATAGTTTTACATGTGTCCCTGTGGATATTGTTTGGCTGGCAATGGGTTATAATAAGAGTAATATTTATGCCCAGTAGTGAAAACTCGATTGTAACAAAGTTTCAGTTTAAAGGTATGTTTTTTCATTACTGGTTTTGTTGGGTGGAGAATGTGGACGAATCGCAATTAATTAATTATCGAGTTTCTACTACTGGGTATGCTTATATTACTTAGAAATTGTTTCCTTGTTGATGGTACAGGAGCTCCTGGGCGTCAGTCTGACATTTTAATTCAGGATAAGGTTATTTCGGATATTGGCTCATTTTCTAATGTCAGGGCGGATCGTGTTTTTGATCTCGCTGGGCTTACGGTGACTCCAGGCTTTATTGATGTAAACGCTGATTCAGATCATTATTTTACGTTATTTAGTGATCCTGGGCAGAAAAGTCTTGTTGCTCAAGGAGTAACCTCTATTGTGGGTGGAAATTCTGGTACTTCTCTTGCGCCTCTTTTTGGTGATGGCATTCTTTCTCTTCGAAAATGGGCAGATCCAAACCAGATAAACATTAATTGGGGTTCTTTTGGTGAATTTATATCGTGGCTTAATACGCGTAAATTTGGAATAAACTTTGGGAGTCTTGTTGGGCATTCGACAATACGCAGGGGGCTTATGGGAGATTCTCTTATTCCACTTGATAAAAATGAATATAAAAAATTCATATATCTCATAGGACAAAGTCTTAAGGAGGGGGCTTTTGGATTTTCGACGGGGTTAGCTTATAGTAGGGCCTCCCATGTGAGCAACGAAGAACTTTTTGAGCTCACCAAAAGCATCGCTCATAGAAAAGGAGTTTATGGTTGTTATCCAAAAGGAGAACAGGGGATAGAACAAGGCATAAAAGAACTGGTTTTTTTGGCAAAGGAAAACGATCTTAATACAGAGATTACCCATCTTGCGACACCGGGGTCGGATGATTTTAGAAGGGGACTGGAACAGATTGAAGAAGCGTCTCACGAAATTTCTATTAACTTTGATCTTTCTCCTTACCATATAAGCGTGAAACCGCTTTTTACGCTATTGCCTACATGGGCGACACAGCGTGGTTTTGATCAGCTCTTACGCTATCTTACAACAAGTGATACGCGCGCGCGTATTTTAAATGACATAGATTCTGGACAGAAAGAAATTGGTACTATCGTGATTTCTTATGCAAAAAATCAATGGATTGTTCATGGAAAGAGTATTGAGGAGGTGGCTTTAAATCAGAATTTAAGTGTTGCTGAAACGCTACTTAAAATACTTCAGATTTCTGAGAATCAGGTTGGCGGTTTTATTGTGGATAGTGATGAAGTTTTGCACGATGAACTTTTATTTCACCCTCTTTCGAGTATTAGTTCACATGGAGTTGGTTATGATCGGGTAGGTACTTTGAATCGTCCAAAGATTCATCCTCGTTCTTTTGGCGCATTTCCTCGTTTTCTTCGTATGGTGAGGGAAAAAGGAAAAATATCTTTTGAGGAGGCAATTAAAAAAATTACCGGTGCTGTTGCGGAGAAATATGGTTTTATAAAACGCGGTGTTATTGAGGTAGGGAATAATGCGGACCTTGTTATACTCGATCCTATAGAAGTAGGAGAAAAAAGCACCTTCGAAAATCCAGCGCATTATTCGACGGGCATTACCATGGTTTTTGTAAATGGAGTATTATCATATGAACGTGGCAATTTCATTAATTCCACATCGGGCGAAATTATAAAACCTTCATCACACTAAATGCGCCGTCATCATCCTGACTATGTTTTTTTGGTGATCGTAGGCATGCTTCTTGTGTTTGGGCTTGCAATGCTTCTTAGCGCCTCCTCTGTTCTTGGAAAACAAAAGTTTGACGATGTTTACTATTATTTTAAACATCAGCTATTATCTTTTGGTGTAGGAATGGTGTTTTTTTTGATTGGGTATTATTGTTATCATCGTTTTTTTCAGAAAGCATCTCTTTCTCTTCTGATGCTAAATATTATTTTACTTATTCTTGTTTTTACGCCCTTAGGAGTTACTGCTGGGGGCGCAACTCGGTGGTTAGGGCTTGGCCCCCTAACGTTTCAACCCGCAGAATTTCTCAAGTTTACTTTTATTGTTTATGTTGCAGCATTTTTTGGTGCTCGAATAAAAAAAACGCGGAGTATTAAGGATGGACTTATTCCATTTCTTATTGTTATGAGCCTTATCGCAGGGCTTCTCTTGAAGCAGCCTGCTACGGCAATCTTTGCACTTGTATTTACCACAACCCTTTGTATGTATTTTGTGAGCGGAGCTCGTCTACACCACATCTTATTTATAACGCTTCTTATTGGTTTAGTTTTGGCGCTTGTTGTGATGGTTACTCCCTATCGTAAAGATCGATTACTTACATATTTAAATCCAGACATTGATCCTCAAGGAAGGGGGTATCATATTAACCAAGCGCTTATAGCGCTTGGTTCTGGTGGTATGTTTGGAATAGGTTTTGGAAACAGTATGGCAAAAACATCATATCTCCCTGAACCAATAGGAGATTCTATTTTTGCCCTTGTTGCTGAAGAGCTTGGATTTATCGGTGCCGCTCTTCTTATTGGGCTCTTTCTCTTGCTTTTAGTGCGTGGGTTTAAAATAGCGAGAGATGCGCCCGATTCTTTTTCCCAACTTGCTACCATGGGAATGGTTTCGACTATTGTACTTCAAGGTTTTATTAATATTGGATCCATAAGCGGTCTTTTACCTCTTACTGGGCTCCCGTTGCCCTTCATCAGTTACGGAGGAACGTCCCTTATTGTTGTCTTGGCGTGTGCGGGGTTTATCGCTAATGTATCAAGATATACGGTGAGATAATCTTTTCTTTTCTATCGTTTTCGGGATATAATATATTCATTAGAAAGAGTATATTATATGGCAAATTCTACTATTCGTATTGCGTTTACTGCTGGTGGAAGTGGGGGGCACGTGTTTCCTCTGCTTGCGATTCTGGAGGGTCTCCAAGGGGTGGCAGGGGAGGAGCATATTGACGTAGAGATACGTTACTTTGGTCCTAATGATAAATCCATTGGTTTTTTAGATAAGAGTGGTTTACCGCTTTATAAAATCATTGCTGGGAATGGTGGTTTTTTGGGTATATGTAAAACGTTTGTAGGTATTGCACAATCTCTTTGGCTTCTTTTGGCTTATATGCCTGATGTAGTATTTTCTAAAGGCTCCTATGGTTCATTACCAATCGTTATTGTTGCGTGGTTATATCGTATTCCTGTTGTGATTCATGAATCTGATAGTATTCCAGGGAATGCCAATCTTTTTGCAGTACGATTTGCAAAAAAAGTTATGATTTCTTTTGAGCACGCAAAACAATTTTTCAAAACAAAAGAACCACTTATGGTAGGCAATCCTTTGCGTATGGGATTGTATAATCCCATTGCACAGATCGAGGCAAAAAAACATTTTGGATTTAATGCTGAAAAGCCTCTTATTCTTGTTTTAGGAGGATCGCAGGGCGCCGTAGCCATCAATGATTTTGTTGTTAATCTTCTCCCACAATTACTTCAAAAGACACAAGTATTACATCAGGTTGGGAATGCAAATTATGAAGCGATGCGTGGAGAAGTTGCTGCCATGGAAGATCTTCACAGAGTACAAAATAAGGATGAATATAAAATCGTTGGATTTCTTGAAGGTGAAGAATATCGCAATGCTTTGTATGCCGCAGATGTTGTTATTTCAAGGGCTGGTGCGGGTATTATTTTTGAGCTAGCAGCACTTAATAGGCCGGCGGTCCTCATCCCTCTTTCTGGTCTTGCAAATGATCATCAGCTTTTTAATGCTCAGGAGTATGCCGAGTATGGTGGTGCGGAGATTTTTGAGCAGGCAAACCTATTACCGCATTTATTTCTTGAGAGACTCTTCCGTATTCTTGAGACTGAGGAGGTGCGTACTAAGATGGTCGAAGGGGCAAAGAAGTTTGCGGCACCTAATGCAGCAGAGCAGATTGCGCGTGAAATACTACTAACCGGCGCAGCGCATTAATAGCGAGGTATTTAAGATCATCTCGAAGAGATACAAGAATTTTGCATTTTGATATTTACATTTTAATTTTTTATCTATGAAACCTATACGTGTTCGTCTTGCGCCTTCTCCTACAGGATCACTTCACATAGGTACTGCAAGAACAGGCCTTTTTAACTATCTTTTTGCAAAAAAAATGGGTGGAACGTTTGTGTTACGTATTGAGGATACTGATCTTGAACGTTCAGAACCTGCCTTTGAAAAAGATATATTAGAGCACCTGACTTGGCTTGGCATAACGTGGGATGAGGGGCCCTATCGGCAATCTGAGAGGCTTGATATATACGAAAAGTACCTTTTACAGCTTCTTCACGCAGAGCATATTTATTATTGTTTTTGCCGAGAGGAGGAACTTGAAATTGAACGGCAAGAAATGATGACGTGCGGAATTGCACCAAAATATTCAGGAAGATGTAGGGCTATTTCTTCTGAGGATGCGAAAAAGAGGCTTGCGCAAGGAGAATCGTCTGTAATTCGATTTAAAATGCCTGAAACACGTATTGTGTTCCAGGATATGATTCGTGGGAAGGTAGAATTTGATACTGGCCTCTTTGGTGATGTGGTAATAGCGAAAAATGTACGTGCGCCTCTTTATAATTTTGCGGTTGTTGTGGATGACTTCGAAATGAATATTAGCCATGTTATTCGCGGAGAAGATCATATCTCAAATACACCAAAACAAATAGCATTACAAAAGGCACTCGGGTTTACTACTCCAGAATATGCACATCTCCCCCTCATTCTCGATAAAAATAGAGCGAAGCTTTCCAAGCGTTTCAATGCTGTCTCCATTCTTGAGTACAAGAATACTGGGTATTTATCGGGCGCATTGTTTAATTTTATTGCATTGTTGGGATGGCATCCAAGTGCTTCTGACACAGAACTTTTAACACAAAGTGAGCTTGTGGAACAGTTCGATATCTCGCGTGTTCAGAAGGCTGGTGCTATTTTTGATATTGAAAAACTTAATTGGATGAACGCTCATTATATTAAGGAAAAAACGTCTGAAGAGCTAGTGGTTCTTCTTGATTCTTTTGTTCCAGAGGAATGGGTAAAACATAAAGAAAAACTTGTCGCTATCGTGTCTCTTGAGCGGGAGCGTATGAAACGGCTTTCTGAATTTACTGATCTTGCTTGTTTCTTTTTCGATATGCCAGAGTATGATGCACAACTGCTTATCTGGAAAACCATGTCTGCACAGACGGCGCACGACAATCTTAAAGAGGTTTCAGGAGTTTTTAGTATGTATAATGGAATATGGAGCAGTTCTGCACTTGAGCCTCTCATTGTGCCTCTTACAGAATCGAGGGGGAGGGGAGAGGTGTTGTGGCCTCTTCGTGTCGCGCTTTCTGGACAGTCTCATTCTCCCGGGCCTTTTGAGATAGCAGAGGTTTTGGGAAAAGAGGATTCTTTGATGCGCATTACAGCTGCCTTGGAAAAACTCGCCCAGTTACTTAAATAAAATGTATGCATTTAGGTACTTCAACGTTGCGCGTTGTGCTCATGAGCGTTTTTGTTGTGTTTTCGTTTTATGGACTGCACGTTTATGCAGCTGTTCCATCCGACCTTAAGAATGTTATAGAACAAAAGGCAAAGGAGCTAGAGGTGGTACATCAAGAAATCAAAAAGGTGAATGAAAATCTTTCCGGTGTACAATCAGAAAAGAAAACTCTTCAGCGCGAGTTAGGAAGTATCACTTCGTCGATTCAAAAACTTACTCTTGGCATCAAAGAAAGTCAGATTCAGATACAAAAATTAGATTTGGAGGCAAACGCCTTGCAGTATGAGATTAGTGATATTAAAACAAAAATAAAGGAAAAAGAGGGGGCACTTGGCGCTGTATTAAGGGATATGCAGGGTGGTGATAGAGAACCACCGCTCTTTGTGCTTTTAAGAACAAAAAGTCTTTCAGAGAGTCTTGCCAATGTAGAAAGTCTCTCTAATATAAATACCTCTTTATACTTCGCAGTAGATGATTTAAAACAACTACAGCACCAACTTGATGGGTCGCTTGATGAAACGGAAAATAAGAAGGACCAAAAGGAAACGGAAAAAGAACGATTACAATCTAAAAAAAGTATTGTAGCAGAAGAAAAACAAACAAAAGACACTCTTCTAAAACAGACAAAAAACAAAGAAGCGTTGTATCAAAAACAGTTGAGTGAGCTTGAGGAGAAGCAAGAAAAGATTGGCAAGGAAATAGAAGATTTAGAGCGTAAATTACGCGCTTCATTCGATAATTCTTTGCTTTCTCCACAACGTGGTGTTCTGTCGAGTCCGATCAGGGGCGGTGTATTAACTCAAGGGTACGGTGAAACTGAGTTTGCTAAACGCGCCTATCGTACAAAGTTCCACAATGGTATCGATTATGGGGTAAGTGTAGGAACCCCTATTTATGCTGTTGCTGATGGTAAGGTCTCTGTGCTCGGTAATAACGATAGGGGGGGTTCACGCTTTGATCGTTTCCAATACGGAAAACATGTGCTTATTTCTCACGATAACAATCTCACGACGTTATATGCTCATTTATCTCAAAATAATTTGGTTTTCGTTGGGCAGTTAGTGAAACGTGGTGATTTGATAGGGTATTCTGGAAATACTGGGTATGCAACTGGCCCCCATCTTCATTTTACGGTCTACTGGACACCGAGCATAAAGTTTAAATCCGTACCTCCGGCAGCTGGACTTGTTCCCATTGGAGTAACAGTCAACCCAAAGGATTATATGTAAGACTAAATTTACTGTCATTCTCGCGTAGGCGGGAATCTAGTCGTTTTAGACAAGACAGGAGTGTTCTCTCACTCATTCTCGCCGGCCCAGCTGCCGGCTCCGAGGTGTTGACCGTTTTGTCCACCCAAAGGCGGAACCATGCCAAAACAGTCAACAATTCCGCTCAAGAACACTCCTGTCTTGTCCCTACCGATAAGCTAACTTCGCTAACACGCTAACGAGCTCGATTGTGGTATAATAAAAATATGAGAAAAGTTCCTTTAGGAAGGTATCTTATCTCGAGTATTATTTGTCTACTTGTTTTTCAGTTTTCTTTTGTTTCTATTGCAGCTACAAGTTCTAAAGTACCCATAGAAGTTTCTAGTGCCGTACAGGAAATTAAAGATGATGTGCGTCAGGTAGATAGGGAAGAACTAAGCAAATCTTCCTCTGAAATCACAACATCGCTAGGGGATACAGGTAAGAAAATAATTAATACACTTGTAAAGCCGATCATCAAAGTTGTCATTCAAATATCAATTTCTTCGTTTAAACTTATTATCAGTTTTCTCGAGTATCTAAAAAACTTAATTTAAACTTCTTGTCATTCCCGCGCAGGCGGGAGTCCAGAACGGAGATTTGACAGCAC
>CAYIOQ010000015.1:0-14337 GCA_964365055.1 uncultured Candidatus Saccharibacteria bacterium
CCCCCCCCCCCCCCCCCCCCCCCCCCCCCCCCCCCCCCCCCCCCCCCCCCCCTACATGGTTCATATTTTTGTATGAGTAACATTCAATTACCTAGTACTTACCACGATATCATTTCTTTGGAAAATTTGCTTGAAGCATGGCAGGAGTTTGTACGAGGGAAACGATCAAGAAAAGATGTCCAGCTTTTTGAACGTAATTTGATGGCAAACATTATCGCGCTCCACAGAGATTTGGTAAACAAAACCTATCGCCATTCATCGTACGAAGCATTCAATATCTCGGATCCGAAACCAAGGAATATCCATAAAGCCAAGGTACGAGATCGGTTGCTCCACCACGCAATCTACAGGATTCTTTATCCACTCTTCGATAAAACATTTATTGCCGATTCGTATTAATGCAGGATAGGCAAAGGCACCCACAAAGCGATGAATAGATTTCGCGATTTTGGAAACAAGGTATCACAGAATAAAACAAAAACGGTATGGGTTCTGAAGTGCGACATACGCAAATTCTTTGCATCAATTGATCAAACCATTCTTCTTCGAATTCTTACTAATTCTATTTCTGACCAAGACGTTCTATGGCTTCTTTTTCAAATTGTCAGTAGTTTCTCCTCAACAAGAAAAGGCGTGGGACTTCCCCTCGGCAATCTCACTTCCCAGCTTCTCGTGAATATCTACATGAATGAGTTTGACCAATTTGTGAAACACAATGTCAAAGCACAATACTATGTTCGTTACGCCGATGATTCGGTAATTTTATCTCGTGATAAAAAGTGGCTTGAAGCGATACTCCTTGAACTATCGAATTTCCTATGGACAAGGCTTCGATTGAAATTGCATCCAGATAAGGTTTCAATTGCCACAATAGCATCGGGAATTGATTTTCTTGGATGGGTGCATTTTCCTGATCATAGAGTGATACGAACAGTAGCGAGGAAGAGGGTGTTGAGGGCTGTAAAGAAGAGTAATGGAAAACGTGAGGTAGTACAATCGTATCTAGGGTTACTTAGTCATGGGGATACAAGGAGGTTACAAGAAGAGTTAAAAATCTTTAGATATGATGAATAGCGCGGTAGGGTAATCAATAAACTAAATCCGACGTTGTGTAAGAAGGAATAGAGAAATACTCTTCAGTGGTCATAAAACAGGTTCTAACGTCGTCTACTATCCCGCTCCAGAATTGTTTCACGGTGTTCGTTTGATGATAAGCTCTTTGAGTGGGGTTTCTTGTGTGAGGTTGTCTAGGATTATTTGCGCAACATAGGTTGGATCCATAAAAGTGTCATAGTCCTCTGGCTTATCTTCGTCAAAAAGATTTGTTTTCATCTTGTCAGGATATACGCCGATGACTTGTATGCGTGTATTTTTTGCTTCGAGTTGCAGTGATTTCGTAAATCCGGAGATGGCATATTTGGTGGCACAATATCCTGCTGACCCAGGTCTTCCAGAGAGTGCGCTTACGGACATTATGTTTATAATAGCTCCTGAATCTTGTTTTTTCATTTGAATGTAGGCGGTTTTTGAGCCATACATAGTCCCAAAGGCATTAACCTCCATTGCGTTGTGTACTTTCTTCATGTCCAGTTCTTCTACTGGCGTGTGAGGAAGCCATATTCCCGCATTGTTGATCCACACATCGATGGTTCCGTATTTTTTGACTACTGTTTTAGCCAAATCTATCACCTCGTTTTCATTTGTCACGTTGGTTACAAGGGGATATGCGCCGATTTCATTTGCCGTTTTTTGTAAACCATCTTGTTCATAATCACTTATTACTACTTTTGCTTCGGCTGTCATAAACAAAACAGCAAGCGCCTTTCCAAGACCTCTCCCTGCGCCCGTTATTACAACAACTTTGTTTTTTAGTATCATGGCACCAATTTTAACACAAAACAAAATTTCATAAAAAAAGAAAAGCCGCTTATTATTATGGCGGCTATGATTTTCTAAATTAGATGCGTCTATCGATCATGTAATAGATTTTGTGTACGAAAGGTAATCCTGAAAAAATGTCTGGTATCTTGTAGATCATTTCAATTGTCGTGATGGGGGAGATTCTTTTGCTGGGACATTTCATTTCGTAAGAGAAGTTCTTTGAGTTTTTCTTTGGCGAGGCCCATAGTGTTCGTTTTTCCTTCGGAAAATACCGTTTCGTAATCAGGGATAATGCCTTGTCCCCACGCGATCATTCTGTCGGGTCCATCCGGGATAGAAGTTGAGAGCGTAGAGATGAGAATAACGGAACCATCCGAGAGGACACGCATGATTTGTGCAATGTTTTTTCCTGTCGTTTTTGAGCCTACAACGATATGTCCATGTTGTTTCAGTGAGGCGGTAAGCATCTCTGATGCGCTTGCGGTGAGCGAGTTTACAACGACCACCACGGGACCCTTGAATTTCGTAACACCGGGCAGTAAGAGGGTTTTTACGAATTGTCGTTTTGTCTTCTTATTGATGACCAAAATGTTTTCATCGGTCGTAAAGAAACTTGCGACTGCGACCGCCTCAAAGAGGTAGCCACCCATATTATCTCGGAGATCAATTACAATGCCTTTTATATTTTTTTCTTCGGTGAGATGAGTATATACTTTAAGGAATTGTTCCTTGATGGTGCGTGAGTAGAAGGTTTTAATCGTAATAATCCCAATATCTCCATCGAGTATCCATGATATTTCTTTTGGATTAACCCCTGTTTTTTCTTCGTTCTCTTTCTTTTTAAACTCTGTATAACAATCGAGCTTATTGCTATTCCTTATGACGGTGTACTTTAGGGCGTCACGATGTCCTGAGATTATCGCCCACGCACGCTCTTCGAGCTCTTCATCGCTTTCAGATTCCTTTGCGTTTATGTCTACGTCGTTAATCATAACGATAATGTCGAGGGGTTTAAGCCCTGCCTTGTCGGCGCTGCTTTCTGGATGTACTGCGATTACGGTAAGACGGCGATTTTGAGACCCCGCGATAAGACCATCGTCAGCGTATGGTTGACCCTTAAGCGACTTTTTGAAATCTTCTCCAGAGAAAAATTGTGAGTAGGGATCCTGCTGCAAGAGAATCTTGGTAACGCGACGCATGAAGAGCGCTTTATTTGTTTTATTGCTGAGGTAGCTTCGAAGATATTCGGTGAGGTCTTCCCTAAAGGCGTTAAGATTCGACATTCGTGAAAATCCTTTGTAACGGGTTACGATGTCTTCTTCTTTTCCAATTTCCTTGAGAATACTTGTGTAGATGTTTCTCAATTTCCACTCATCTTCGCCAAGAAAGTAATCTTCAGCAATGATAAATTGCATTGCTTCTCCGAAGTGTCGGATAAGAATTTCGGTTTCGTTTTTTTGTGTTTCTGGTTCCGCGCGCGCGATGGATGTCCCAAAAAAGAGAAGCATTGCCACTGTAAACAACATCAATACTCTTCGCATGTTCATCATCCCTTTCGTGTGTCAATGTACTGCTTTTAGTAGAGCAGAAGGCATCATTCATGTAAATCTTGACGCAGTATGTGGCTAGTGTTGTTAGAAGAAAAACCCCACCAAAGGGGTTTGAATGTTATTCTTTGATGGCGGGGCGTATTCTCGCCGACTCGAGTGTTTCGATAATAATATCGCGTGGTGTTGCGCTACCCACCGTAAATCCATTGCTTTGAAATTGAAGAACGCCTTGTACCATAGTAACGACAGCTCCCTCTATTGTTACGACAGGTGCTCCTGAACATCCTGGGCGCGTATGGTTGGTAATAAGATCGCATGGCTTATTTTGTTTGGGAATAACTACCTTAGAAAGATAGTTGCCTATAATAGGGGTTGCGGTAGATCCTGGTGGGTTTGCGATGACAATAAGTGGATCAACGAATTTGGGAGAGGTGGCGGAAATTTCAAGTTCTTCAAGTTCATATTTTTCCATGCTAAAGAGAATAGCTATATCTTTTTCCACGTCATAGGAAAGAAGGGTGAATTGAAGTTTTTTTTCTGGATCCCATGAAGGATGGCCGATCCACCAGAAATTACTTCTTGGTTTATTCGAAGTCTTGCCTATGACACAGTGAGCTGCCGTGATGAGAATTGTACCATGAAAATCTTTTGTTTTGGGTGACCACGCGCTTCCAATATAGGTATCTTTGAAATAATAGAGACGATAGGTGGCATCGCTTGTTTTTTGTATTGTGGCGGTTATTTTTGTAACAAGGTTATCGGGGGAGGGGGTCGTTGGTGTGGGTGCCGTCGTTGTAAGATCTTGGAAATATATCGAAAGAGAAGGGGGTGCTGTAGCAACGGGGGTATTTAGCCGCGTGCAAACAAAGAGAGAAAGTATTAAAAATAAAACGATATACTTGGGGAACATGATAACCACATCCTTTTTGTGAAGGTACTAATCTGATTAGAACAAAACAGGTAGGCGATGTAAATCTTGACAGTGTTTTATGTTGTATGATCTTGGGGTGGGGCTAGTAACTCTTTATTTTTTTTAAGGAAACAGGTAGTATTTTTGTATTCGCCACCTTAGCTCAGCTGGTAGAGCATCTCACTCGTAACGAGAAGGCCCCCGGTTCAAACCCGGGAGGTGGCTCCAGTTTTGTAGCCCCTTGTTTTATAAAGGAAGTTGTGGTATAGATATGACAGATCATAAGGAGGTATAAAAAAGATGAAATTTCGTTTGAGATATTTTTCCCATAATGGAAATCATCTGAGTATTGGGATTGATCGAGAGATTAAGGATAAAACACCGATGGGGGATTTTGGGTTTTGGAACGAGGAGAGTCATACCCCATTTGTGAAGGCACTATTGGGTTCGGTGGGTGTCACGATGGTGCGGGTGAGATCATACGAAATCTTTTTAGAAAAAACTCTCGCCCTTTCTTGGGATGAAGTATTGCCGAAGGTGCTTGGTGTGATACATTTTTATTTTGATGCTTATGCGGAGATGAGCGAAGCAGGAGTTCCTGTGCGTCGATATGGTAATGGTCGTACGGGTGAGATTCACGAGGAAGAGATAGCTGGGCACTATGAATTAGCGTTACACCCACCGCTTATTCCGCTCATTTTTTCAAAGTAGAATTATAAATATACATGCTATGCTATCGCATAGCGTTTTTGTTTTTTTATTGGAGGTGGTATGATTTTCTTAGCTTTTTGAAAAAACAGAGGGGGTAGTGTTGTCATGATTGTTGATATTTGTCTTGGGTGGTTTCTTTCTTTTTTTGTGACGGCGTATGTGTTTCCTAGAATGATGCGGCTGTTTTCGTACGAGACAGATTTCTTTAGCAATCCGGCGTGGGTATATGTGCCGAGTATTATGATGTGGATAGTCTTTTTCCGTACTTTTCCTGGTCAATCGAACATTGTTGCTGGGATTGTCACGGTGGTTGGGTTTGTTGTAAGTATATGGTGCTGGCGTAGTATGAAATCGATACATGATTAATTTTTAAAAATGAAAAGGACCTGTGATGGGGTCCTCTTTTTTTGTTTCAGTACGGATTGCCTTGAGTTGTCTATTTACAACATATTGTTTATAAATGTCAAGTTTTGTCTTTACGTTATAGGAATGAGTATGGTATATACATATATACATTAGTAATTGGAAAAGAGTGTGGTGAGGATGACCTTTTTGGAATAATCCTTCGACAGGCTCAGGATGCGCAGTGTTGTGCATACTCGCTACGCTCGCATAACAACATTGGCATGTTCCATGAAGAGATAAAAAAAGAATTGCATATGGTCGAGGAGAGGTTCCGCCTTCTGGCGGACCGTCTTTGACGTTGCGACGAAGGGTGATCGTATAAAAGAGCTTGGGGTATTGGTGGGTATGCCTGATGTGTGGGAGAATAGAGAGGAGGCGGAGCGATTGAACAAAGAGCTTGGCACGCTGCGTGACGAACTTCAGAAGATTGAGGTGTTAAGAAAGCAGATAGAGGAGCTTGGGGTATTAGGTGAGCTCACGTATGAGGGAAATGAGTTTGGGGGTGAGTTCGAAGAAAAGCTTGTGTTGTGTAAAAACGAATTTGAGACGTTTGAGAAAAAGCTTGTCTTGACGGGAGAGTATGACAAGTCTTCTGCCGTGCTTAGCATTTATAGCGGTGCTGGTGGGCAAGACGCGCAGGATTGGGTGGGGATGCTTAAAGAAATGTACATACAATATGCAGAGCGAAGAGGGTGGAAGGTGGGTATTATTGATGAGGCGCTTGGAGAGTATGCGAGTAAGACTGGGAGACATGCAATAAAAAATGTTACCATAGAGATACGCGGTTTTGAAGCCTATGGATATTTGAAAGGCGAGGCGGGGGTGCATCGATTGGTACGCATTTCACCATTTTCGGCAAAGCAGTTGCGTCACACCTCTTTTGCGCTTGTGGAGATACTTCCGGAGCTTTCCGATATCGATGAAAAAGAATTAGAGATAAGACCAGAAGATTTAAACATTGAATTGTCGCGCGCCTCGGGGCCTGGGGGCCAGAATGTGAATAAGCGGGAGACGGCGGTGCGTATCGTGCACACTCCGACAGGAATTTCCGCAGCATCGCAGGCAGAACGATCGCAGGCGCAAAACAAAGAACGTGCGATGAAGGTGCTTAAGGCAAAGTTGTATCAGCTTATGGTGACAGAACGCGTGAAGGAACTTGGTGGACTAAAGGGCAAGACGAAACCCGAATGGGGGAGTCAAATTCGTTCCTATGTAATTCATCCCTACCAGCTTGTGAAAGACCATCGAACTGAGGTGGAGACTTCTCGTGTCAATGAGGTTTTGGAGGGAAACTTAGATATATTTATAGAGGCAGAAATGGGGTTAGAAGATAAAAAATAGAAGGTATGATTCATTTTCAGGGTGTTTCTAAAATTTATAATACAAAAAGCAAAGCGTTAGATAACGTGACGTTTAAAATAGATGACCATGAGTTTGTTTCATTTGTAGGAAAGTCGGGTGCCGGTAAATCGACGGTTGTTAAAATGTTAATAGGTGAGGAGATTCCATCCCGAGGTCGGGTCATTTTGAATAGCATTGATGTTGCAAAATTACCACGCACACAGCTTCCCTTGTTACGTAGAAAAATTGGAGTTATTTTTCAAGATTATCGCTTGTTGCCGCACAAGACTGTTTTTGAAAACGTGGCATTCGCCCTCGAAGTAAATGGCCGTTCGGAACGGGAGATTAAGGAGTTTGTCCCGCAGGCGATAGAACTTGTTGGGCTTAAAGATTATGCTGCTCGTTTTCCCCATGAACTCTCTGGTGGAGAAAAACAACGCGCCGCTATTGCGCGCGCACTCATTCATCACCCCGACGTGCTTATTGCGGACGAACCGACGGGCAACCTTGATGCAATAAACACATGGGAAGTTATTAAATTACTTGTTAAGATAAATGAGTTGGGGACGACGGTGATTCTCGCTACACACGATAAGGATGTTATTAACACATTAGGGAAACGTGTGGTAACCCTCGATAATGGTCGAGTAATACGAGACGAGGCTGACGGGAAATATATTATTGCATAAACCATGCTCACTACTTTTATTCGCATTTTAAAATATGGGTTTAACGCCTTCTCAAGAGGAGGGTTGCTTACTACTGCCACGGTAGCGATTATGGTCGTCGCTCTCTCTGTTTTTTCAGGGCTTATCTTTTTTAATGTTGTGACAAAGACGGCGCTTGCGAGCTTGCAGGACAAGATCGACATTAGCGTGTATTTTAAAACCGACGCAGACGAATCTTCTATTCTCAAGGTAAAATCAGCGCTTGAAAAGCTCGATGAGACCAAGGAAATTATATATATCTCTCGCAGCGAGGCGCTCGATACGTTTCGAGAAAAACACAAAAACGAGAGGGTGGTAATTGATGCGTTAGATGCGTTGGGGGATAACCCGCTTCAGGCATCACTTAATATAAAGGCAAAAGATCCCCGCCAATATGGCATGATTGCTTCTTACTTTGATGCGCCTACGATTAAGCCAGTAATTGAAAAGGTAAGCTATCAACAAAATCAGGTTGTTATCGAGCGTCTTGTGAAAATAATTGATACCGCAGAAAAAAGCGGTCTGATCATTACCCTTATTTTGATATGTATCGCAGGGCTTGTGGCGCTTAACACCGTCCGCCTCGCGATCTATTCTAATCGTGAAGAGATTGGGGTGATGCGTCTCGTCGGGGCACTTAATGGTTTTATTAGTGGTCCTTATGTTGTTCAGGGGGTTTTGCAAGGACTTCTCGCTTCGGTGATTACTATTATCATCTTTTTTCCCCTTATTCATTTTATTTCCCCCTACATTCAAGCCATGATTCCCGAAGTAAATCTTTGGGCATATTTCCTCGACAATGCATTTATCATTTTTGTAATACAGACAGGCGCGGGGGTAGCGCTGGGAAGCATATCGAGTCTGATAGCTGTCCGAAAATACCTCAAAGCATAAACGGGGGACCTTTCTATTTGGCGCATTACTTCGTCAAACGCTGTGGTACTCAACGCAGTACTTTTTCTGTACAGCTTATTCCGTTCCTCGCGTTTTCCTCATACTGCATCCAAATAAAAAGGTCCCCAAGAACTGACGCCACAGCCCAGTTCGTTTCCCGTGCGCGCCTCGCATTTCATCCAAAGACGTGGATTTTTTGTTTAAAGCTTAGGCCCTTTCGCGCGCTGCATCTAAAAACAAGAGTTTTTTGCAATTTGCTGAGCACTTGACACATTATTATTATTATTATGTTAGGTTACTAATAGACTTGGATCCGCAAATTCAAGTACTTCAAAACAAGGAGGAGATCAGCAATGATTTCCATCGAAGGACTCGACAAAGCCGCGGTTCTGGCGGCGCTCTACAACGCATCGGGTCCGCAGGGCCTCGAGTTTCTGCGGGCCAGCTCCGGTAATATGACAACCGGAGAGGCGCAGCAGCTCCTGGATCGCGCGGGTCCTCGCCCCTACTTCGACTACCTCAAGGGGCGTGTTATGAAGGTCGGGCTGGAGTCGGACACGTCGTTCGAGGAAGGTCTCTACGACCGTGACAACGGCCAGGGTGCGGCGGCGCGTGCCATCGACTCCATCCGCGCTTCGGCGGGGAAGAAGGGATAGGAACAGAATAAAGAAAAGACCGCATGGCATCGCCCGGCGGTTTTTTATTTGCAAAAGCTTGCCGCGTGGAAAATTGTAAAGCAATTTTCTTTACGCGGTTGCGAGATGTCCCCCTTTTTGTTATGAAGTAGTATATTGCCGGATCATCTAATGGTAGGATAGAGGACTCTGAATCCTTTCATCTTGGTTCGAATCCAAGTCCGGCAGCATTCGTGGACTTGTAGCATAGGCATGCTCCAAATCTTCTTGTTTCACCAGCTTTTTACGAGGTTCTAACCGTTTATGTATCGCTTGTATCTCATCTGAGACGATTTGCATTGGTATTAGCGAATTTTCTAGATCAATACTAAGTATTCTGTTTGTAAGCACGAGGTTCTGACCAAGCGTGGAGAGAATGCGTCTTCTGATCTCAAGAGAGCCATTATTAAATTTATTGGCAGCATCTCTTACAAACTGAAGCATTTCATCGGCTACGGTTATTTGTTTGTTTACTCTATCTCCTGTATCGACAAACAATTCTTCAAGACGTGCTTTATCGTGTTTAAGTGGGGATATTCTTGTATTGAAATCATTGTCGTCGATAAGTCCGCTAGCTCGCATATCAATAAGACCATCAATTTTTTTGAGACATAGTTTGTATTCTTTTTGTTGAGTGTCTATTACTGCGTTTCTGCCAGCAGATTCTTTAGCAAATTCACTCCTAAACCATTTCATACCGAATGCATGAAATTCGGGTGGTATCCTTAAGCTTAAGATTTTTTGTTCAATTTGGGCTTCTAGTTTCTTTGTTTCTACACACTTCTGTGTGCATTTTGGCGTTTTGCGTTTGGTGCAGTGATAGTAGATATAATGGTGTACGTTGCCGTTCTGCTGTTTTTTGAACTTTTCTTCTGCAGTAATAAATCCACCACATTCACCACACCTCATCATCCCAGTGAAATCAAAAATATGACTTTTGGGTCTCGGTCTCCCTTTTCTCCCAAGCAGGAATTGTATCTGATCATATTCTTCTTCGGTTATCATAGTTTTATGAATACCTTTAACCCAGTTACCGCTCCCAATAGGGTATTCGAACATTCCGTAATAAAAAGGCTTGCTTAGAATATTGTAAAGGGTAGATTTTCCTAATTTTTTCCCTTGAGGCGTTTTAAACCCCCACCCTTCGTTCACCATCCTGAGTATTTCCATAACCGTGTAATTGCCTGAAAGCATGAGATCAAACATTCTACGGACCGTATCAAAGCGTTCAGGATCGGGTAGGATAGTTTTTGTACCACGTTCGGCATACTTATCATTCTTGTATCCCAATGTCGCTGGGGCGGGCATTACGCCTTTTTCAACCCTTGCCCTTAGTCCTCGTTTGGTATTTTGACTCAGATCTCGTAGGAATTGATTCGCCATGCCGAATTCAACGCTCATCATAAGGACGTTGTCGGTAGGGTAGTAACTCTTCTCAAACGTCCTTATATGTTGAATTACGCCCTGTTGGAGCATCCAATTGATATTTCCTCCATCTACAGGATTGCGTGCTAGGCGATCCAATTTCCAGCACAAGATACCTTGAACCTCACCTTTGTATATCTTTTCTATCATTTCGTTAAAGACAACTCTTCCTGGGGCTTTAGCTGATTTTGACTCAAAGAGTGTGGTTACAATTTCTAAACCCTCTCTTCTCGCTAGTCTTTCAAGCTCCGCAATTTGAGATTCGATTGAGGCTACTTGGCGATCTTCCGACTCGGATGATTTTCGAGCGTAGAGGAAGTATTTCATTTTCGGGCTATGGTTTTTCATATCTTTGTCATTATACCTTCTTTTTGATTCCTAGTAAGTGATTATGGGGTTTTAGTAAATGAATCGAGGGTTATCTTCTCGAATTGCTTTAGTTTATTTTGAATAAACAACACGCCATCGGAAAACGGTAGATCTGAAGCGAGTGAAGCCGCTATTTTTAGTTTTGCGTCTAATCGACTATTGGCTTTTGTCGACCATATCCTTTTAAGCTCTTCTCTTATCGCTTTAGCTCCATGATTTTTTATAGCCATAGCAAGTCCATAGCTCCACAGGGCTTTGTTTTGGCTGTGTGCGTTTGCGTCCTTCCCTTTTTGGAGTATGTGAAGCAAAAGCTGGAGACCATTGTTATGACCAATAAGGGCGAGCTGGTTTTCTGGACGTTGAATTATCTTGTGCCACGAATTGAGAAGTACCTTACTGCAAAGATCAGGCGAAGCCAGGTCTTTAACAAGGACGGGGGTTATGAAAGGTCTATCTAATAATTTGTTTATTTCGCTTCGTATGGTTTGGGCTTTGTTGAGCCTGTATTCATAACGAAAAAGTTCCGTATTTTGTAACCCATAACGCTCAACAAATTCTTTTTCGCGTCCAGCTTTCTTAGTCGAATCTCTTATTTTTTCATAAAAACTCCATTCACGGGATCCGCAATAAAGATGAAGCACGCTGCTATTATTTTTATCTCTATTTCGTATGTCTTCTGTAGTCTGATACGCCTCGCCCATATTTATGTGTGAAAATTCATTCAATATCGCTCGCAGGTATATTTGCGACGGCAGTAGTGTGTTTTTACAAAAATGCACTACCGAAAGAGGAGACTCTAATATCGTATGTTCGGAAATTCTAATCCCTATTGAGGCAAGTCGTTGGGAGACGATTGACATCGTGGTTGGTATGTCGGACTCAAACGCCTCCAATATGCTATTTTCAAACACTATCTTTGGTAATGAAAAAGAAATAACTGCTTCGTACCAAACTATCCCTTTTGTGTTATCGGCTTTTTCATATACCTCAACTTTTGGTACATAAACATCGGCATATTCTGGGTGTAATATAAAGCGTCGAAGGTAGGGTATTCTTTTATTTCCAGATCGTATTCGCTCATTCTGCGACAGATCACTGAAGGTGCGAATTGAAAATTCAGGAACAAACAAAGCCCAGTTCGCAACGCTGAATTTCTCTAAACTAATGACTCGCAACGTGATCGTATCCATGAAGTTGTTGTCCCGAAATTTCTTGGAATTCTTTCCAGCTATCTGGCTGATTATTGAAATTGTGTTTTGGATTTGGGTATTTATTTTTGGTGTCTGCATTGTCGGTGCTATTTTAGGAGGGTTCCTTTCATTTTTTGGAGCATTATTTTCAGGTACCAAAAAACAGCAAAAAGAAGCGGAGCCCAAGGAAATTAGCTCTTCTGATGTCGTTCAAACATATGACTATCACCCCGAGGGTCGTTATCATCAAGCACCAGACAGGGAAGTAAGAGAGCTTATGAAAAACCACGATTTAGACCAAGAAGATGCCGAGAAAGTCAAAGACATCATGGATAGCGAGGGTCTTGATGAAGATGAAGCGATAGAATTAAAAGATGAATTCTAAAAAGTACATAGCAGTAGGAATTATTTTTTTAGCACTTCTCGGGTGTTTCGTTTTGTTTCGTCTTATAGTACATTCCAATCCAAAATGCCCTAATTCAAGTAACATTGCCTCAATACGCATTGAAGGCGAACTTGCTACCAGTATGGCGTACGTGGGAGACCAAACGGCTTCTTCCGTGAGTTCAAGAGATATTGTTGATGCAATTCAGAACGCAGACCAAGATAATCACATCAAAGCCATTCTTCTAGAAATAGATTCTCGTGGAGGTGATGGTGCTGCAGCTGAAGAGATTGTTCGTGCCCTTCGGCACACGCATAAGCCTATCGTGGCATATATCAGAGGTAGTGGTCTTTCGGCAGCATATTGGGTTGCGAGTGCTGCCAATTGGATTATTGCTCTTGAAACCTCAAGTCTTGGGGATATTGGAGTGAAACAATCCTATACCGACAATGCGATACAGAATGAACAGAATGGGATTACGTTCAATCAACTCTCTGTGGGGAAGTATAAGGATATGTTTAACACAGACAAATCCCTCACGTTTGATGAGAAAGCATTGATAATGAAGAATTTATCTCATATTTATGAAATCCTGATAACCGATATAGCTCACAATAGAAAACTGGATGTTGAAAAAGTACGTAGCCTAGCTGATGGTGCACCCATCGTTGCTGATATGGCTTTGAAGGATGGTTTGATTGATGAAATAGGGGGTACGGATGCGGTGCACGATTACCTTAAACAGTTAATTCACGCTAATCCCGAGGCGTGTTCGACGAATCCTTAATATGATTTCCGAAGAAGCACTTGAGGAATACAAAAAGATGTACAAGGATGAGTTTGGCACTGACATTACCGATGAAGAAGCAATGGAACAGGCTACAAGTCTTTTGACGATGATGAATGCCATCTACAGACCAATCAAAAGGGAGTGGCTTAAGGAATTCGGTTATGATGAGGATAGTACGCAATAGTGTAAATAAACTTGTAAAGTGTGTTAAAATGTTATAAAGTAGCTTTTGTGGATAATTCTTGTGAATAAGACAGAAATCTGAAATAATGGAATTATAAACAACAATATGCCTATCAAAAGTTTTTTAGCCCGTGAAAAAGTAAATAGTAAAGAGTTATTTGAGGCTCTTGGAAAAATGCAGAGGCAGATAAATGCTGTTGGCGGGCAGTTTACTTTTGATTTCAAAATTGATGGTGAGGGCTGGGTAGCACGATGTAAAGAGTTTGATGGAATTGTTACTGGTGGAGCAAGTAAGAATCCACGAGAAGAAGAAATCATGCAGTCGCTTATTGATGCGATTAAAACAGCTTTTCACATACCTATAAACGAGTTAGAAATTAAAAGCGAGCAAACTCAAAAATTTCCAGCTATTAAGATTGTAAGGGAGTTTCAATTCTGTTAAGGCGTTTTTCTTTATGGCTGGAGACAAGATTAAACGGAAAGACTTGTGGCAAGGAATCGGCAATATAAAGAAAAAAGAGGTTTGGATTAGGGCTGCTGAAAAACTTGGATTAAAGGTTACACAGCCCAAGGGAGGTTCTTCGCATTATGCCATTCGTCTTCCTGGTTATGAAAATTGGGATATAAAAGGTCATATCTCTAATGTGTATGACCCTATACGCAAAGATATTAGCCAAATAGTTTTTAAAAAAATACTGGACAATGGATATAATGAGGATGATATTTGGAGAGCTCTCAAGATGTTAAAATAAGTTTCGTTGTATTGAATCCGCCACAATAGCACACTCTGTGCTATTTTTGGTTCCCAGAATAATAGTGAAACGTGGGGTAGGGTAGTTATTTCTTGTAAAAACAGGCATCTTGACTTTTCGGAGTAAAGGCAATTTTTAGGTGTTAATTTTAACTTTTATTGAGCAGTTCG
>CAYIOQ010000016.1:0-13948 GCA_964365055.1 uncultured Candidatus Saccharibacteria bacterium
CCAAGACTAAATGCGCTTATTCCACTTGCAGCTTGCACCATGTTTGGAAGAACGGCTATAAATCCAAGGCCAAGAGCACCAAACAGTGTAATACGCGTTACTACCTTACTAATAAATTCTGCTGTAGATGTCCCCGGACGAATGCCCGGCACAAAACCACCAAATCGTTGTAGATTTTTTGCAATCTCTTTTGGGTCAAAGGTGATTGCGGTGTAGAAGTAGGTGAAGAATACGACGAGCATAAAGTAAACAATATTGTAAACCAACTTACTCGCATAAAATCGGGAAACGAGATCTTCTAAACCACTCGCCCACTCAATACGAAATACGGTAAGAATCTGCGCTATAAATTGAGGAAAAAGCAATACGGATATTGCAAAGATAATAGGAATAACACCCGCTTGAATAAGACGAAGTGGTAGGTAGGTAGATCCACCTCCATACATTTTCGAGCCTCGCACCTGTTTCGCATAAGAAACCGGAATTTTGCGCTCACCCTCATTGATAAAAATAACTCCAATAACAACAAGCAATGCCATTACTGTAAACCCGATATACGTGGGAAGAAGTCTTGGGTCATATGTTTGAAGAAGCTGCCATGCACTCTGCGGAGCTCCTGCCACAATACCACCAAAAATAATAAGAGAGACTCCATTGCCAATTTTTTGTTCGGTAATAAGCTCTCCAAGCCACATAAGAATCATACTTCCTGCAATGATAAGAAGAAGATTCCACACCATATCAAAGGGAGAAAGGGCATCAATGATTCTTTGAGATTGAAGCAACCGTAAAAAACCAAAACCCTGGAGAATCGAAAGCGGAACCGTAAGCATGCGGGAATATTGATTAAACTTTTGTCTTCCCGCCTCCCCCTCCTCGTGATACATCTCCTTAAACGAAGGAAAAATCATAGTAAGGAGTTGCATAATAATCGTCGCGGTAATATAAGGACCAACACCGAGCATCGCTATAGAAAAATTAGAAAATGATCCTCCAGAAAACAAATTAAACAGCCCAAAAAGCTGATTTGATTCTAAGAAACTTTTTAAACGTAAGATATCTACCCCAGGAACAGGAATGGTCGCCAAGAGTCTTACGACAATAAGCATTCCTAAAACAATAAATATCTTTTTTCTTAGCTCCTTGGAGGTGAATACTTGAAATAAGGTTTCTTTGTCCATTGTATTAAACTATTATTCAATAGTGCCACCATTGGTGACAACACGTTTCTTGGCAGATTCTGAAACTGAAACCCCCTTTATGGTAACTGATTTTGTAAACTCATTTCTTCCATCAAGAATTTTGACGGAGGGGTTTTTGCCACCAGATTTTTTAACAAGTCCATTCTTAATAAGCCATGCGACAGTAATTACTTCTTTATTTTCTACTACTTTTTGAAGCATATCAAGAGAAACAGGATACACTTTTTGTTTTGTAGATTTAAAGTTTATTCCACGCAACTTAGGAAAACGTAACAACATCTCCCTAACATTAGGCTTGATGCTTCTTCCTGCGCGAGATTTTTGTCCTTTTTGCCCGTGGCCAGAGGTTGTGCCTCTCTTTCCTCCACGACCCACCCTTTTTGATTTTCTCCCAGGGTGATCTGATTTTACCTCGTGTAATTGCATAATTATTTTTTAGAATATCCGGCTATCGATTGTAAAGCAATAAGTGCGGCGCGGGCATTATTAAGTTTATTTTTTGTAGTAGATAAAATTTTAGCGGAAATATCTGAGTATCCTGCGAGAGTAAGAATACTACGCACAGAGCTTCCAGCAATAATGCCTCTTCCCTTTGCGGCCGGCTTAATGATAACATACGCGGCGCCGAACTTACCCTGAACCTCATGAGGAATAGTACCTTCTTTGATGGGGACACGGATGAGTTGCTTCCTCGCATTTGCTTTTGCCTTATCGAGAGACTGCGCAACATCAAGCCCCTTTCCCACCCCGAGACCAACTTCTCCAAGTTTGTTTCCAACCGCTACGGTTGCACGAAAACTCATACGTTTACCACCCGCAACAACACGAGTAACACGCGAGAGATCAACGGTTATAGCATCGTACCCATCCTTAACTTGTTGTTTGTTTCGATAATCCATATTATATAAATCTAAGAATTAAAATTGAAGCCCTTTATTCCTCGCTGAATCCCCAAGAGCTTTTACTCGCCCCGCATAAGGAAACCCGCCCCTATCAAATACAACCTTTGTGATTTTTTCCTTCTCTGCTCGTAGGGCAACAAGTTCCCCCACCTCAACAGCTTTTTCTCGTTTTGTTTTCTTACCATTAGAAACTTCTTTATCAGACACGGCAAGGAGTGTACGCCCGGCTTCATCATCAATAACCTGAGCATAGATATGCTGGCTTGACTTAAAAACAGCAAGCCTTGGACGCTCTAAAGTACCCACCACTGTTTTTCGAATTTTTCTATGACGAGCTTCTCTCGATGATTTTTTATCTGTTTTTCTTTTCATAAGATATTTCTCCTTAAAATTTATGCGGAACCCGCCATCTTCTTACCAGATTTTCGACGAATAATCTCACCGGCATATTTAATACCCTTTCCTTTATATGGTTCTGGTTTCTTAAATGCGCGAATATTTGCTGCCACCTGACCAACAAGTGCCTTATCGACACCAGAAATAGTCATACTGTTCTTTACGACAGTAATATCTATCCCCTCTGGAGACTCGACGCGAATAGTGTGGCTAAGACCAAGACTAAGAACCAAAGTCCTGCCTTCCATTGCCACCCTATATCCAACACCCTCAAGCTCCAACTTCTTTTCGTATCCTTCTTGAACCCCTTTCATTGCACCCGCGAGGATTGACTGCTGTGTTCCCCAAAAAGCGTTAATCTTTTTATTGTTAGAGTGTTCTGGTCTCGCTACAGTTATAACTCCATTGTTGTTCGAAACAGAAATACCTTCGAGGTGATGAATAGACATCTTGCCCTTTTTCCCAGAGACAGCAATAGTATCAGCACCTATGGTAATAGTTACGTCCTGTGGAACAATAATTTCCTTTTTTCCTATCTTTGACATATTAATATACTTCGAGGAGTACCTCTCCGCCCAACTTTTTTGCTCGCGCCTCTTTATCGGTCAATAAACCACTGGAAGTTGATACAAGACTCATGCCATAGCCATTTCTTACTCTCCTTATTTCCTCAGCTCCTTTATAAACACGACGTCCCGGCTTACTTACAAGACCAAGCTTTGTAATATTAGGAATCCCATCTTTATAGGCAAGTTTAATCTCGAGATATTTCTTAATACCCCGACCCTTCTTAGCCACGCTTTCGAGATACCCCTCTCGCACCAAAACGTCAACAATTCTCACGTTAAATCGAGAAGAGGTAACCTTAACCATATCTTTCTTAGCAAGATATGCATTTTTAATTTTAACTATCATTTCCAAAAATGGATTCATAAGACGTTATATATTACCATGATGATTTTCTTACTCCTGGGATTTGACCTCGAGATCCAAGCTCGCGAAAACAGATTCTGCAAAGATTAAAATCTCGTATATATCCTCTCTTTCTACCGCATTTAAAACAACGACGTACTATACGAGTACTAAATTCGGGTGGTTTTAATGCGCGTGCAATTACTGAAGCTTTTGCCATGTGTTTTTAATATTATTTTTTCTTTCCGCTTTCTAGAGCAGAAAATCTTATTCCCAGTGATTGAAAAAGAGTTCTTGCTTCATCTTGTGTCTTTGAGGTAGTGACAATCGTTGCCTGTAGGGAAAACGGTACTTTAGCATTCTCATTCATTACCTCGGGAAACACAATATGCTCTCTAAAACCCAACGATAAACTGTTCGTTGAAAGAGAAGATTGAGCGATACCCCTAAAATCACGCACGCGGGGTAAGACAAGGCTCACAAGTCTCTGAATAAAATCCTTAGCTCGCTTTCCGCGCAGGGTTATTCTCAAACCAATAGGCATACCTTTTCTCAATTTAAACGTGGCAATTGACTTATTGCTGGTGATAACTTGTGGTTTCTGACCCCCCAAAGACTGAAAAAGACGGGTAACATCCTGAAGTACTTCTTTTTGGTTTTTGGTCTGGTTCATTATTCTTCCTATGCCAGTATTAAGCACCACCTTCGTAACTCGAGGGGTCGCCATGCTATTTTCTTTTGTAGCTGTATTTTTGGTCATACTGATGTGATGTACTAGATTTCTCCTTTACATTTTTTACACGCTCTTATCTTTGTATCTCCCGTTATGGTGTGGCCTACCCGTGTCCTTTGGCCACATTTTGAACAGACAATCATTACATTTGAAACATTCATACTTCTTGAAATGGAAACAATTTCCCCCTTCTGCCCTTGCTTCTTTGGGCGTGTATGTTTTTTGAAGACGTTAACCCCCTCAACAACCACTCTTCCTGCGTCTCGTATCACCCTTAACACACGTCCGGTCTTCCCGCGTTCTTTTCCTGTTACCACACGTACATTGTCGCCTTTTTTAATCATAGTGTTTGTTATACAATATTTTCTGCCATCGAAATAATCTTGGTATATCCTTTTTCTTTTAACTCCCTCGGAATAGGACCGAAGATACGACTTCCTTTTGGATCTGTCAAATTTGTATCAAGAATTACTACTGCATTTTCACCAAAACGAACACTGGTCCCATTATCTCTTCTTAGCACATGCCTTGTGCGTACCACGAGTGCCTTTACCACATCTTTCTTTTTGACTGCTTTTCTTGGTTCGGCACCTTGTACAGAGGCCACGATGATATCTCCTATGTTTGCATAACGTCGTTTTGAACCACCAAGTACCTTAAAACAACGCACTGTTTTTGCACCTGAATTATCTGCAACTTGTAGAATAGTCTTATCTTGGATCATAGGTTTTGAGTATTAGATGCTCGTCTCCATAGCCTCCTCTTCTTTACGGGCTATTAATTTAACGATATTCCAACGCTTTTGTCTAGAGAGAGGCCTGGTTTCTTCGATTATCACCTTATCGCCTTTTTTAAATTCATTTTTCTCGTCGTGGGCCTTTAGCCTCGCGGAAACTTTCAGTAATTTATGATATCGAGGATGTTTCTTAAATCGAGTAATCTCAACCACGCGTGTTTTTTGCATCGCATCACTTACTACAACACCCTCAAAAGTTCGATGTGGCATATCTTTATTTACTATTAAAAACCGTTAACATACGCGCGACCTCTTTCTTTGTTGATCGAATTACGTGTGCGTTCTTAACCTTTCCTTGAGCGATCTCAAAACGCAGATCCTTTAAAGCCTGACGTTTTTCATGAAGCGCCTTCAAAAGCTCTTCCTTATTTAATTCACGTAATTCACTTTGCTTCATATGTTAGTAATAACTCTTGTTTTAACTGGTAGTTTATGTGCGGCTCTTCGCAAAGCCTCTCGCGCTGTAACTTCTTGAAGACCATCTATCTCAAACAACATTCTTCCGGGGCGTACAGGAAACACATAGTGATCCACAGCACCCTTGCCCCCTCCCATAGTTACCTCTGGTGGTCGTTTTGTGACTGGCTTATCTGGAAAAATGCGAATCCAAAGCTTTCCACCTTTTTTAAGAAAAAAAACAATAGCTTTTCTCGCAGCTTCTATTTGCCTAGAATTTACCCAAGCGGCCTCAGAAGCCTGAAGACCGAGACTGCCATACGTAAGCTTAGTACCACGTGTCTCAACAAGACGTCCTTTAGATCGTCCCTTCTGCCATTTTCTATGTTTTACTTTCTTTGGAATCATCATACTCGTATGTATTATCCAGAAAATTCTCCTTTATAAATCCAAACTTTAATTCCAATCGCGCCATACGTACAAGATGCAGTTGCTACCCCATAATCAATAATGGCACGAAGTGTCTGTAGAGGAATCTTTCCTTTTGCAAGCCATTCTGCTCGAGAAATCTCCTTACCATCTAATCTACCCGACATACGAATTTTTGCACCAAAAACTTTCGGGTTTTGTAAAATCAAATCGAGATACCTTTTCATTGTTCTTCGAAAAGGATTACGTCGTTCAATTTGTCCTGCAAGTTCCTCCGCCATAACCGTTGCGCTTGTGTCTTGCTTGGGCACTTCTTCAACGTTCAACGAAAGAGTAGATTTCGATTTTGCTTGTCCTGAGCCAGCAGAAATATCGTGCTTTGGATATTTTTTTGAGATATTGTTTAAGATTTTTTCCACACCCTTTTTTAAAAGTTCAATATCTTTCCCCCCTCTGCCAATCACAAGACCAGGTTTTGAAACACGAATGTTTATCTTAAGGTTACTCCCCGATCGTTCAATGGAAATTGAATCAACCTCGGTATGTTTCAACCGCATCTTTAGGTATTCGCGAATATTCCAATCCTCCTCGAGAAGATAAGGAAATTTTTTCTTGGAGGTAAGCCATTTACTTGTCCATGTTCCCTGGACCCCAAGGCGAAATGATTTTGGATTAATTTTATTTCCCATAGTGTAGGTTCTAAACCTTAAACCGATTTACGTCTAAACATTTTTTTAATAACTCCCTGCGTTTCCGCACCACCCTCTTTTTTAACCTTTTTTTCTTCTGCTGCTTTCTGATTTTTTTCTTTCTCAAAATCCTTCACGAGCCGTCTCGCCTCCTTTTTATTTTGTGGCTTATAAAATTCTCTAAATTTCTGTGATCCCGCCTTCCTTTCCGCAACAGTAATATAAATATGCGATGTTTTCTTTTGAATCGTTGTCGCCCTCCCGCTTGCGCGAGGCATAAAACGCTTAGACATAGGCCCTTGATCAACCCTTAAGTCAACGATATATAACTTCTCAGGCTCAAGAGATGCCGCCTTTGCATTTGCTATAACAGATTGTAAAAGCTTCAAAATCGGTCTTGCTGCCTTTTTTGTACTATATCTAAGTTCAGCCTCTGCAGCCCCAACCGTCTTGCCCTTAAGGAGACTAGCAACCAACCGCGTCTTTCTCGGCGCAATGTGAAGATATCGTAATGTTGCTTTTGAGGTTACTTGGGACATAAATTTAATCTGATTTCGTCTTTTGTTCAAGTTCTTTTTGCATCTTTCCACCATGACGCACAAACTTCTTTGTGGGTGAAAATTCACCTAGTTTATGCCCCACCATTTCTTCCATAATAAACACCGGGATAAATGTCTTACCGTTGTGTACGTTTACCGTCGCGCCAACCATTTCTGGAGTAACAGAAGAAGCTCTAGCCCAAGTATTCACCACAATTTTTGCACCCGCCTTTAACTTAGCCACCTTTGCGGAAAGCCTTTCGTCGATATAGGGTCCTTTTTTAATTGATCTACTCATACAATAGCTTTTAGCTACTCTCTAATTAATTTATTAGGAATAGGTGATTATATACCTATAGTTAGAATTTTTCAACTTATTTCTTTTTCCTCCTTCTTTGAAGGATAAGTTTACTGCTCCACTTTGTCTTTTTTCTCGTCTTCCTCCCTCCTGTAATATTACCCCACTTATCCTTCGATCTTCGTGTACCGCGTGATTGCTTACCCTCACCACCACCATAAGGATGATCTCTGGGGTTCATAACAGATCCACGCACTGTTGGTCGTATACCTTTATGACGTGATTTTCCTGCTTTTCCTGAATTTGTAAGATTATGTTCCGGGTTTGAAAGCTGACCAATGCTTGCATAAGAGAGCGAAAGTATCATGCGGACTTCGCTCGATGGCATCTTGAGGTGGGTATGTCTTCCGTCGTGGCCCAACACCTCTGCGTATGAACCTGCGGATCGAATTAATGCACTCCCCCTTCCCGGTTCTAATTCAATATTGTGTACCTGTTGACCAGGAGGAATTGTGCCTAGCGGAACTCTGTTGCCTGATTTAAACGGTGCGGATTCTGATGTAATAATCTCATCCCCCACCTTTAGTCCATGCGGTGCAAGAATGTAGCGATATTCGCCATCTTTATAACATACTAAGGCGATAAACGCGGTACGATAGGGATCATACTCCAGTGTTTTCACAACAGCTGGGATATTTGTTTTATCTTGACGAAAATCTACCTTTCGATAACGCTTTTTGTTTTCTCCACCTTGATGACGAACAGTAATTCTTCCATGATGATTTCTTCCCCCCTTCTTTGTAACTTTCCCGAGTAACCCAGGAAATGGGGCAACATTATCTAACCCCGAATAATCGGTTACTGAAATATGACGCAATGATGGTGTTTTTGGAGCGTACTTTTTCATATTATTGAGTTGCAACCTCTAAAGTACTTCCTTTCTTTAGAGTAACAATTGCTTTTTTATATCCCGGTTTTTCGCCCTTGCGTACACCACGTCCAAAAGATTTTGCTGGAATAGTCACCATGTGTACCGACAAGACTTTTACATTATAACCACGCTCGATAAGTTTCTTGATTTCTGGTTTATTGGCGTTAGACGCAACCTTAAACACGTATTTGTTTTGTGACGTGCCACGCAATGCTTTTTCTGTAAACCACGGATGTTTTACAAGATCCCAACGCAACCCAGCCTTAACATGCACAGCGGTACCAGCAACCTTCCCATTACCTTGTGGGCCAACAAAAACCTGCGGCTCTTTTTTCTTTGAGTCTGTTTTGTTGCTATTAGTAGTTTTAAATGATGGGAAAGCCATGATTATTTTTTATAGTATTTTATACTGTTTTTCTATGAGGGTAAGTGCCTCCTGAAGAATAATAATATTTCTGTGGCCAATAAGCTTTTTTGCATTTAAATCGCTTGCAAGAACCCAGTCGGCAGCTTTGAGATTACCAAGAGAGCGATGAAGCGCCTCCTGTCTTTCCGGAACTATAAGTAAAATCTGATTTTTCTTTTTTAAGTCTGCAAATGGCTTAAGGAAAATTGCGGTGGCTTTTGTTTTTGCTTCAATATTTTTTATCGTATCTACAAACTTAAGCTCGCTATCTCTCAGTTTTTGAGACAACGCCATTATTGTAGCCTTTCTTGCCATTTTCTTTGGAAGGGTCTTGTGATAATCCTTATCTTTAACTGGTCCATGAGTAATACCCCCCTTTCTCCAAATAGGAGACCTTGTTGAACCCACACGAGCACGACCAGTTCCTTTTTGTTTCCAAGGCTTCTTTCCACCACCGCTTACCTCTCCACGTCCCTTTGCGTGTGCAAGAGGACGTCTTTCATTCGCCTCATACGTATTAAGCACCTGGCGCATGAGATCTCCATTCCACTCAACATTAAAAATTCCATCTGATGCATCGATAGTTCCTACCACTGCCCCCGTTGTGTTATACAAATCAGCTTTCATATTTTTCTATGCTGTTATTTCCACGAAACTACCTTTATTTCCTGGTACATTACCTTTTAGGGCAATAAGTTGATTTTCCTTGTCTATACGAATGATGGTAAGGTTTTTAATAGTCTTTCGTTGCCCTCCCATTCTTCCTGCCATTCTTCTCCCCTTAATTACCTGCTGAGGAGTTGTCGCGCCGATAGAACCGGGGGCACGGTGACGATTTTTCTGACCATGCGTCTTTGGTCCACCTTTGAAACTATATCGTTTTACTACCCCTTGAAATCCCCTTCCTTTCGTAAGACCGGAGATGCGTGCCTTTGCGCCCTCTTCGAACGCCTCAACGCCAAACACCTGACCAACAGTATAGTTAGAAAGCTCCTCTGGCGCCACCCTAAACTCTTTAAGAGACAAAAAATTAGGCAAATCTTTGTATTCGCCTGACTGTGGTTTTGTTTTGTGCTTTTTAGTTCCAAAACCGATACATACTGCTGAATAACCATCTTTTTCTTGAGTACGAAGAGCAGCAACGGTAATTGGACCGGCTTCAACCACGGTGACAGAAATTCTTTCGTCACCTTCGTATACCTGCGACATTCCTAATTTTTTCCCAAGCGTAAATGGCATAATTTTTTGAATAAAAATACCGGAAATGAAGCCGGTATTAAAAACCCGTGGCTCACTTCTTTGCTGTTACGTAACTATTATTGTTAAAAACTTCATTATGTGATGTTTACTTTGAAAACCTATTCTCCTGTGGGTTTCAACTACATCATTTTAATCTCTATGTCTACTCCTGCTGGCATAATCAAATTCATCAAGGAATCTATCACCTTTTCATTCGGATCAAGAATATCCACAAGCCTCTTGTGAATACGCAACTCGAACTGTTCTCTGCTGTCTTTGTGTACAAATGTAGAACGATTCACGGTATACTTCTTGATTTCGGTAGGGAGCGGAATTGGCCCACTCACCTTTGCGTTATATCGCTCCGCAATATCTACAATTTGGCGCGCAGAATTCTCGATGATCTTATAATCATACGCCTTGAGTCGAATTCTTATTTGAACTTTTTCCTCTTTTTCCTTGGTGGCCATTTTACTTTTTATTAAATCCCGTACACATTATTTTGGTAGGGGGTCTATTGTGTAGAATATCTCTACACTAAACGAGTGCGCTGATCCCGAGTTATAGGATCAGCGCACCTATTAATATAGTAGCTTACTTGTTAATTTTGGTTACCACACCTGCTCCTACCGTCTTGCCTCCTTCTCGGATAGCAAAACGTTGTTTTTCTTCAAGAGCAACTGGTGAAATAAGTTTTACGCTAAACTTAACGCTATCACCAGGCATAACCATTTCGACACCCTCTGGCAAAAGAACTTCACCCGTTACATCAGTGGTGCGAATATAAAACTGTGGTTTATAACCCTTAAAAAATGGGGTATGACGTCCACCTTCCTCCTTGTTCAAAATATATACCTCTGCCTCAAAATCAGTGTGTGGAGTTACAGAACCTGGTTTCGCAATAACCTGACCGCGTTCTACGTCATCTTTCTTAATACCGCGGATAAGAATACCCACGTTATCCCCTGCACGACCCTCATCAAGAGTCTTCTGGAACATTTCGATACCAGTAACTACCGTTTTTTGACTTGGACGAAGACCGATTATTTCAACCTCATCATTTGTTTTAATAACACCACGTTCTGCGCGACCCGTTACAACAGTACCACGTCCTTCAATAGTAAAAATGTCTTCAATAGGCATCAAGAAAGGTTTTTCAATATCACGAACTGGATCTGGGATATAGGTATCAAGCGCATTGACGAGATCCATAATTGGCTGTACATCTGCATCATCGGCTGACTTTGCATTAAGAGCCTTCAAAGCTGAACCGCGAATAACAGGCGCCTTATCTCCATTAAATTCTTGTTTTGTAAGCAATTCACGCACCTCCTCTTCAACAAGATCAATAAGTTCTGGGTCATCAACCATATCTACCTTATTCAAAAAGACCACAAGAGCTGGAACACCCACCTGGCGCGCAAGCAAAATATGTTCACGTGTCTGAGGCATAGGACCATCAACCGCTGAAACCACAAGAATAGCACCATCCATCTGAGCAGCACCGGTAATCATGTTCTTAATGTAGTCTGCGTGACCAGGAGCATCTATGTGAGCATAGTGACGCTTTTCTGACTGATACTCAGAGTGATGAAGAGCAATGGTAATACCACGTGCCTTCTCTTCGGGCGCGTTATCAATTTGATCCACAGACTCCTCCTTATCCACAAACCCCTTGAGGTGAAGTACGTGGGTGATAGCCGCAGTAAGCGTAGTCTTTCCGTGGTCAACGTGACCAATGGTTCCGACGTTTACGTGTGGCTTTGTTCTTTCGAATTTTGCTTTTTCAGCCATGTTAATTTTTATTTTAGGACTTTCCTATTCGAGTGCAGTACGAGGAAAACGCGAGGAGCGGAGTAAGCTGTATTTCAGATGATACAGCGTTGAGCACCACAGCGTTTGACGAAGTAATGCGCCGAATACGAAAGTCCTATATTTCTGCGAATAAAAAGTAATGCTTCAGCACTACTTACTATTCTTATTATGTTAGTTAAATGTTTATCTACCTACCTGATTAAGTTTAGTGATTTTTAAACATATGTCAATAGGCTGTACTCGTCGAACAACATACTATGTATTCCTCACACGTTCGTCATCCCAGCGGATGACTCACTCTGTCCTCCGGCGCTTCGTTGTCAATCCAATTCGTTTCGACTCAGGATTGACAACACCATGCTTCGCGCCTACGGAATGGTTCGGAATACATAGTACGTTGTTCAAAGACCGTAGTGACAATAAACAAATACAATCCCAACCATAAAAACCGCTGGTATGCCGCGTCATACCACCCGTTATAATCAAAAATGTGACGATCGTCATAAATTTGATGAATTGATCCCGTTAGAAATAAAGGCGCTGCAAGCCTTCGCGATTTCTAACGGGGTTGACACAAATGATAAGGTTTGGTACTATTCACTAGATTTTCGCTAGAATAATTCCTCGCAGAAATTTGAAAACAGAAAAAGGAAGTGAGGATTAACTCTATGCGCGTGTGCAAAAATTTTCTTGTTGCATTCTTGGCCACATATGCTTTATTTCTTGTAGGGTGCGGGCAGACCAATGAGAGTGTGCGGTGGAATGAAAGTTACGAAAAGCTGACACTCACTAAAAATAATGCTATTCTTGATGGAAAATCAGTTTGTGCAGAATTTGATGTCTCTTTTGACAGGGATAAGTTAAGATATATATCTTTACGTCTTGAAAGTAATACAACAAAAGAAATCACGTATCTTACTGCCAATACAAATTGGGAGAAGGGTTGGGATAAGACAGTTTGTGTACATGTTGATGACATTAGTTGGTATCCTAGCGATGATAGTCAAAGTATGATTTCCTATAATCGCGACCAAGAAGGAACTAAAAAACTTTTTGAGAAGGCTGATCGCATCTTTGCACAGATGAAACAGGAGTATGGCTTAGATCAGATAATTCAAAATAAACCAAAGTGGGCAATGCGAGATCCCTTTAGTACGAAAACTTTAGAAGCTGTCCGCGAGGCTAATCTAGAGAATGCAACCGTGGAATGGAGGGAAACTCTTCACCCACCGCTTAAGATGTCACAAAAGAATGTCATTGTCTTTGGAGAAAAAGCAAATGTAGAAATTAGGGTCGACTTTATGGGGGACAAACCTAGTTGGTTGGGCGTATGGATTACCTATCCAAGAAAAAATACTTTCGGTATATTTGATCATAAAATAAATGGGAGCATTGATGAGATTAGTCCCTCTAGTACCGGATCGAATTATTTACGCGGAGAACCTGGTAGCGAAGAAATCTTTAAGAAGGCAGATCAGCTTCTTATTCAGCTGAAGCAAGACCTTCGTATTGAGGAGGTCATAAAAAATAGACCAAAGCTGGAGACAGAACAAAAACAGCCAGAAGATATCTTCAAAAATTTTTAAGTAACGAACTACAACAAAACCGCATGGCATTACCCAGCGGTTTTTAATTTGTTTTTGTAGGAAGTTATGGTATTTTTTTAATAGGTCTTTAAGAAGAAGGAGATTAGTATCATGGGCGAATTTGAACGTTTGGGGTATTGGGAATTTTGGGAGAGACATGGCGATGTAGTAAAAATGATCGATGAGCAACTTGTTGTTCCAGTTTTAGTTTCCTTGAACGCCTTAATATCTGAAAAATGGCGTTGGGACACTAATCAGTACAGTTTCGTTATTGATAATAAAGAGTTCTGTGTTATTTTTGATATTTCAAAACACGGTTTCCCTCTTGAAATTGCGATACAAAAAATGCAAAAAGACAAATATCCTAGCGAAGTTGGAAAAATCTTGGTGCGGACGCCACGCAAACAATGGGGTGGACTTCGCAAACAACTTGCCACTATTATAATCTCGAACATAAAATAAAAAAACGCACAATACCAATCCAAAAAGATTGGTATTATTAATTTTTTATGATCCCCCTTTTTTCAACTATGGAAATCGGATTTCCATAGTGTGTAATTTTGAATACCTATGGGAATTCAACTCCCATAGGTACTTGCATTTGCATAAGGCCTCATGCATTGCACGCAATAGGCCATAAGTAATTGTTACCGTAATCTACTCTGTAGACATACGGTTC
>CAYIOQ010000017.1:0-13421 GCA_964365055.1 uncultured Candidatus Saccharibacteria bacterium
TGTGTGTGAGAAATATATCTTTTTAGTTTCGTAAATTTAATCTGAGCGTCCTGGTTTGAGCATCTCCCAACCCGTATTTGTAGGTCTATAATATCCAGACCCATTTGGACCAGTCTCCGACCAACTGTCACTTGGACTCACGAGATAATTTGCGCCATTCTCGTCATGAACATATTCCGTTCCAAGTTGCGGATTGTACCCGTACCCATCGCCATTTTCATCTTTCGTAGATGTATCGCTCGATCCCCCGCCCACCACAGCTTGATCGCTTGGCGAAAACTGCACACTACAATTAAGCGACGCGGCAATGCGCGCGATAAGCTCACCTCTCGCATCCCACACCTGCTTTTTTGTAAGCGCAAAACGCGCCACTTCAGCATATGAATAGTTTATTCCATCACCAGGAAATACACGATAAAACACAACCCCTTTACTCCCCTGGGACTCAAAAGAACGTAATGTATACTCTCCAACCTTTTGATTATATTCATCCGTATAAGAGAGTTTGCTCCCGTCTCCAAAGGTGCCACTTATAATAGCGTCTCCAAGCCTTTTTATAGACACCTCGGGTGTCGCGCTGTAGAGCTCCGCATCATATATCTGTAACGCAGGGTTCACGCCAAACGCAACATATCCGGCATACATTGTTTTATCACCACTCACGAAATCTGCAGCATCGGAACGTGGAGAAGAAAAGGCAGTCCACCCTTCTGGAACTAATCCGCTACACACACCCGTAGATTTTTGTGCCACCCTAAATGCATCACCAGACCCCACCGTCTTTTTAGGAATCTTCCCGAGAGCATTCGTTTGCGATGAATCCAAGGTGAGTGGTTTATCTTCTTCTGCAGAAGGGCGAGACGTCTTATCCCCTAACACCTCAGTTCGTTCAGTGACATCTTTGATTTGTGTCCCAATAGTATAAAAAGAATACAGTACAACAACAATGATAAAAATCATAGTTATGTAGGTGGCAATTCTCCGTGATTTTGGGGTATCCCATTGAGAAAAAAATTCTTTTATCATAAAAAATTATTCTTTCCCCTCCTCTCTTTCAACAAAATCGGCAAACTCGCTTTCGATAGCACGCGCCTCCTCTAATAAAACCTTCTTAAATGCCACACTGTGCCCTTCTAAAAACGACGTGCGACGCAATAGCTCTTCTTCGTCCACCTCTTCAATTTTAAGAAATTCATCAAACCTCTTTTGATCATCGGGTGGCAATATCTCATATAACCTCGCAAAAGAACGATTCAAAAGAATGTGTAGCATTTTATTGCTAAACTGGTCTAAAATCTCGTTTGGTACAAAAGTAAGAAAATCCCAACTCATATCTATTTAGTGCTTCCCCTTTCCTGCCTTCTTTAAACCCCCTTCGGCGATGTATTTCACGAAAAAAATCGCAAGAGCTATAGGGCCAAGAACGGCAATAAGAGCGAGCGCGCCAGCCCCTAGCGCGCCCCACCCCAAGGCTTTCAACCCTCCCATGCCCACCTTCCCCATACCACCAAGAAAACTATCGCCAAATTTCTCCCACCTAAGACTCGCGTTACGATTTTTCTCTGTAAGCGCAAATATATCGACAAGCCGTGCACGACGTTTTGCCTTATATTCAATATCACGAAGATCTGCGCCATTAATTACACCTGTTTCAATCTCCTGCTGAAGACGGGCAACTTCTGCCTCTCCAAGTTCTTTAGTGTGTTCCTTGAATCGTCCAGGGAGAGCAGCAAGTGCGTCTCTTGTCTCCTTATCCTTAATGCCCTCTCCAGAGGCAAGAGTTTGCAAAAGTTCTGTGGCATACTCCCCAGGAATACGCTCAAACACTACAGCTACCCTTTGAAACACATCCTTGTCTTTCGTAATAAGAATTCGAAACGCATTGTCGTGCAAAAGTGTTTCAAGAAGATCGCCCGCATGTTTATCTCCAAGCGACCCGAGAGCACCCAAAATACTCTTCATCGCATTTTTTTTCTTTTCTTCATCAGCGAGCGCGATTGTCTGAAATACCCTTTCTTCTAGCACATCAAACAACGCATCCTCACGTCTTATTTTATCAGCTCGGTCCTCAGTATTCTTCACCTCCATAGCAAGCGCCGTGGCACGTCGTTCTATTACCACATCATAAAGCTCTGCCTTCCGCTCCTCCGAAGTCGAAGCTCTTCGATATTCACGCAACTCATCCTGAGAAAGATAAAGATCATAAAACTCAGGTTTTCTCCTCCCCTCTTCTCGTGCCTGATACAACAATTCTTTTGCCTGCTTCGGTGTTATTCCCCCCTCCTCATATTCCCTATACTGTTCTGGGGTAAGATACATCTCAAGAAGATAACCCAATTCTTCCTCCCGAGCTTTTCTTCTTAATCCTTTTTGTTCCTCAGGCTCCAAAGACTCAAAAAGAGTATGCGCTTCAGTCGCCTCCTTCTCACCCTCCCTACGTGCCTCTGCACGCCGTGTCGGATCCCCAACATTTATGTTTGCTTGATGAAGCGCGGCACCCATTTCTTTTTTAAACTCTGCCTCCCTGCGACGCTTCGCCTCCTCTTCTTCCTGAGGAGTCCTCTTGGGTTGTTCCGGCTGTTTCGCAAAAAAAGGAAAATTAAATTTCATAAAAAAATAATGTAATATAGTCATATTCTAAACCCTCTCACAGAACGACGCAAATTTTTTTAAAACAAAAACTATTTCCCCCAAACAAACAACCTCACACGTGCTTCCCACACAACTTTTATATCACAAAAACAACGCCATTATGACATGTCATAATGGCGTGATATACTATGTTCAGCATAAAAACAAAACATATATCATAAAATCATGCCATCACAAAAACCATTCCCACCAAAACCTAATTTCCAAATTCCACATGTTAAAAAATATAAATCCCATTCTCTGTGGAGTGATGCTGCATGGAATGCATTGCTCTCCTATCTTACCTCCTTTCAAAACAAAGATGCGCTCAAACTATTTATAGAGATTATTACCACTCCAGACGAGCGTGCAATGATCACTCGCCGTGCTGCGATAATTGAAAGGGTCTTAAACAAAATTCATTATCGAGCCATATGTGAAGAACTCCGAATAACTCCACAAACATTAAATTCTCTCAAAAAGGCGCTCTCTGAAAAACAATATCGTAGTTATAGAGAACGAGGAAAAACAGAACGAACAAAACGAACATACTCTCCCCTACCTGAAAAAACAAAGAGAAAATCAATACAAAAAAGACGCACAAAATTCGGAACCATATCTATGCCATTCCCTTCCTAAAACACCTTATTCACCCAATTCTCTATCCAAATCATTTTATCTCATATTCCCCACCAGCCATTATGACATGTCATAATGGCATTGTTTATACTCTCTTTTCTGTTTTGCATAGCCATACAAATTCTATAAATGTTTCTATTTATACTATTATGACATGTCATAATGGCAAAATGGTTTAGGTGTGAAATATTTTTTTATTGAAATGGTTGGGGGTGTATAGTTTTTATAATTTTTGAAATTCCCTGAAAAAGAAAAAGACCCGAGCGTTGCTCGAGTCCTTACTGTTATCTACAGCTTTACTTACGCGACTCTCTTCCTTGAAAGTCGGGGGCCGTACACACGAGCCCGATCGTTTCCCCTAGCTCACACGAGCAGGGGGGGGTGATATTGCGGGGGTGAGGCCCCCGCTTCCTCTAGCGCTCTAGCGCCAGTTGCGGTTGCCACCGCCGTTGTTGCGCTGGTAGCCGCCGCCACCCTCGTCGTCCCCGTCGTTGTTGCGACGGTTCTGACCGTAGCCACCGCTCTGCTGACCACGCTGGGCGGCTCGCTGGGCCGCGAACGCCGAGGCTCCCGCATCGACCTTCTTCGCATGGTCGTCACCCGCGAGGCAGATCGTGCGAGGACGCCCGTCGCGCTTGAACTCGTTTCCCGCAGCGAGCACGTGGTCCTTGCAGACCGTGTGCACCTGGGTAACGCGAGTCCCCGCCTTGGACTTGTCGATGTAGCTGTCGCGGTAGGTCTGGCCAAGGAGGTACGGCTCACCATCCTCGAGCTTGAAGAACCCGGTTACCTTGTCCAGCTTCGGACTGATGAGCTCGCGCTCTACCTTCGTGCTGGTGCCGCCTGCGGCGCAGAACGAACACACGACGTCCTTGTCCTTGGGCATACCTGCGAAGTAGACGAACCCTTCGACCTCCTCCTTCGAGAGGAGATGGCCGCGCTTGTTCGACAGGTTGTTGAGCGCGATCGCGGTCAACTTGCTGCGGTGCAGACCGGCGTCCTCTCCGATGAGGAACTTTCCGGCCTCGGGGGCGAGCCCGATCATGGCGCCGAACTCGGTCATGCTCAGGGACGAACCCTTGGCGTCGGCTGCGTCGCAAACGCTCTTCCACTGGACCGGGGAGTTCTTGCGAACGAACTTCGCGTTGAGCTCCATGGCGTCCTGCTCGAGCGGCTGAATCTTAGCTTCCTTGCCGGCGTTCTTCTCGGTGTCGTTGATATCGGTATTGGGTTTGGTCTGGGTCTGGGTCTTCATAGTGAAGCCCTCCTTTGAGATGTTATCTCTTTGTTAGTACTCAATCATTCCTGCACGTTTTTACACGTTTAGTACAGAAAGAGCCCGTTCGAGATATGATCCTTCGGTTAAGCTCAGGACAAGTCCTTTGCTTGCGCATTATCACATATCTCGAACGCGCCCTTCCTATACCCTTTTTCAATGTTCTATGCTGCCATTATACACTATCCTGATGGATTTGTCAAGCCCGTAACAAGTGGGTCAAAAATCGTCGTGCAATCGTTAGTATTCATACGATAACGTCACATCTATCAAACTCCGTATTCTTCATCCACTTGTTATGGATTCGACTTCGCTCACCACAGGTAGGCTTGGCCTCATTCAATTTTCTAAGTACATTATATCAAATCTACAGAAAAAGTCAAGAGCTGCTCTTGGGGTGCCAAAAATGAGGGGTCAAGCCTCTCCCGCTGTTCGATAATCCTGTTTTTCTGTCATCCTCGGGCTTGACCCGGGGATCCAGGGTACGATAAATACTGGATTCCCGCTTTCGCGGGAATGACAAGGAGAAATTAAAATCCTCCAGCTAGTGGAGGATATTCCCTTTACTTAGTATTTGCCGAACATATGCTCGAGCGAGCTGACAAGCCCATCAAACCCTCTGCCAAGGAAGGTGAACATCTTTCGAAGCCTCCTGGCATGCGAAACATACATCCACCGAGGCATCCCCTTAACAGCAGGCGCCGCCTTGATATTAGCAACAATCTCCTCGGGCAGGAAAAAATGCTTCTCCTTGATTTCTTCTCCATCGATCGTTTCTGAAACATCCTGCACCTCTGCGAGAACCGTTACCACAATGCTTACGGCCCCATCGTCATCTTCCTTAGGATCTACCTTACATAGCCCCCAAAATGGAGTAATAGTAAGCCCTGCCTCTTCACGCGCCTCTCTATACAATGCACCATGAATCACATCGAGAAGATCGTCGGTCTTAAGGCCCTTGAGCAACTCACGAACAACAGCGTTTCTCGACTCCTTTGTAAGCGAAAGCTCTCGCTTGCCACCATCGTTTAGGACGTCGATAACATCCACACCGCCACCAATAAGTCCCCAGCCCTCTGGCTTTACGACTTCAACACCATTCGACTTAGTGAACCTGTCTTCTTTTTCAGAAACAAGACACACCTCAATATCTTGGGCAGACAAACCTTTTTGATTTGAAATGCGCTCTGCGATATCGACGCCAACTCGCCTTGCGCGGATAGGAACACAAAATACAGAAACGTGACCAAGGCCTCCTTGATATCCCTCAATAACTGCCTCGATCTTCTCCCTCAATACACCCTTGTCATGTATTCGTTCGCAAAATACGCGATTCCATGTTTGCTTCATTTCATCATCTCTCCCTTTGCCTCGCCATAGTTTTAACGTAGGCGGGCTTGTCTATGTGCTAAAACAAAAATACCACGTACGGCGTGGTATAGTCAATAGCAGTGAAAATATCTTAGGATTTTTCTACTCGTTCTACGTAGAGCTTAGTCTGTGTATTCACGCGTACCGTGTCACCTTCGTTGATAAAAAGTGGTACCGCCACCTCAGCACCCGTCTCTAGCTTCACGATCTTTGTACCTCCCTGTGCGGTATTACCACGGATACTCGGAGGCGCTTCGACAACCCTGAGATCTATCTTAACAGGAAGTTCGATGTTCAAAAGTTTTTCATCCGCCAAAATGGCTTCAACAGGAGTGTTTGGCTTTAAAAAGACAGCACTCTCCCCCAAAGCATCAGATGCCAAAATAAATCGATTAGCAGGTTTTGCCTCCTCACAAAACCAATACTCCCCCTTACTCGTATAAAGGAATTTGACCGGCTTCTTCTCTACTTCTACCTCTTCAAATTTATCTGCGGGTTTAAAATTACGATTCGACACCGCACCTGTTCTCAAATTCTTAATACGCGTCTGAACATTAGATCCTCCGCGACCAATGTGCTGATGAGACACCTCGAGGATCTCATGGGGGTCTCCCTCGATGGAAACAACAAGTTTTGGCTCAAGATCGTTGATAGTAAGCATACATCTGTATACTACAAAGAGGGGCCTTCGACAAGCTCAGGCACTATCCATCGCAGTGCCATCGAACAGCACCATGCCTACTTCACTGATTTCAAAGATTCTTCAATTGCCTTTTTTAGCTCTTCAAGGTTTACTTCTTTTTTAGGAGGCGCGAATTTGCGCTCCGCGTGGGGTGGAGATTGCTTAAGTATCGTGTCGAGATACGATGGTTGGGGCGCTGGTGGTGTAGGGGGTTCAACTCGCTGTTGTATTGGTGCGGGCGCAGGTACCCCCGCGCCACCCCCTCTCGGGCGTGTAGGAGGAAGAATCTTTCCCGCCTGAATAAGCTTAAGACAATTTTTACAATATACTGCGCGCTTTGGGTCTGGTTGAAAAGGAATTTGTGTCTCCGCAGTGCAATTCCAACACACGGCGTTAAACATCTCACGTTGTGGCTCTGTGCCAGCACCAAAACCTCTCTCTCCGGTTTCGCGAGGAGCCGTATCAGAAGCCACGCCACCCCCTCCTCCATCCTTATCAGAGACAAAATTAGTGCTTAACCACCCATTTATGATCTCATCCACGCGCTCACGTGTTATAGAATACGTAGAATAAGAATGTTTTAAAATCTCATCACGGAAACTAATCTCCGGACGTTGCATAGGCGGAAGTGTCACCGCAGAGAAAGGGGGCGAAGTAGCACCATCAATCATTAACTTCATAGCAACCTGCGCGCGAGGAAGATTCACAAAATCATTCATAAGAAAGACTGGGAACATCTCTTTTTCAAAAAACTCAGCATCGTCAGCGCCAATACGAAAAACAATCATCGTCCCCACATTTCCCACCACCGCATCGCGCACCGTCTCATCCATCTGTGTCATGTATTGGTGCGCAACAATAAGATCAAGATGAAATTTACGCGCCTCGGCAAGAATAGAGGCAAATGACTCCGTTGCAAAATGTTGGAACTCATCAATATATAAATAAAAATCTTTTCTATCCTCCTCACGCGGAATATCAATCCTACTCATTGCGGCAAGCTGTAATTTTGTCGCAAGCAAGGCGCCCAACAACCTACTATTGTCCTCTCCGATCTTTCCACGCGAGAGATTTACCAAAAAAATCTTCCCCTCATCCATAATTTTTCGAATATCGATGGTCGATTTCGGCTGCCCAATAATATTGCGAATGAGCGGATTCATCGTAAGTTGCCCAATCTTGTTTTGGATAGGGGCAATCGCCTCCGTTTGAAACTGATCTTTATAACGGGCAAACTCTTTTGTCCAAAAATCACGAATAAGAGGATCGGTAAGCTGATCGATAACGTATTTCCTATACTCCTTGTCGTTTAAAAGACGCATAACTCCAAGAAGCGTCGCGTCAGGGATCTCGAGAAGCGCCATCAGACAGTTATTCAGAATATATTCCATTCTCGCAGACCACACATCGGGCCAAATTTTCTTAAATACACTCATAAGCCCGGAGGCAACAAGATGACGCCGATCAACAGAGACGTTTTCCATCGGATTAAACGCAATTGCATGGTCGAGCACAGAAGGATCAAAATAAATAACATCTTTGATGCGAGATTCTGGAATAAATTCCAAAAGCTTCTCCACTGTCTCTCCGTGAGGATCAAAAAAAGCAAGACCACGCCCTGCTTCAATATCTTGAATTGCCATGTTTTCAAGAAGTACGCTTTTTCCCATACCGCTCTTACCAATGACATACACATGGCGCCTACGATCATCTTCACGAATACCAAATCTCACGCGTTGGTTGCGAAAATTTGTTTCACCAATAGCTAAATCAAATTGTGCGTCAGACATAAAATAGTCCTTAGGGTTTAGGGTTTAGGGTTTATTTACGTACCCAGCACCCTAGTGGCTATACCCTATACCCTCGTTAAATAGGTAAGTTAGGTGGTGGTTGCCCCTTCTTTGTTTCGAGCCTCTTTAGAAACGGAGCAGCAACGTTCAAATTAGGATAATGATAAATTGTCGCAAGCTCCTCACTGCTCATCACCATACTTCCCTTAGGAAATAGGCGCAATCGATATGCTTCAACGATGTTCCTTTTCATCATATACTCTCTCTGTTTCCTGAACAACCAAAACCATCCCCTAGAATTAGGGAGAGTGTTTAAATCAGGCATAAACGCATTCATATTTGAAGTATTAAAAATTTTAAACCCACCACTTAACGCCGCAACATTTACACGTGTAAAAGAGTCTCTGCGATCGACATAAATCATACGTAGACCAGTCGCAAAACAAAGCTGGGATGCTTTTCGTTCAACCGCCTCAAGGACTTCCTTCTTGCCAGGAGTAAGCTTCGCTGCATCAGCGTCTTTTGCTCCTTCCGCCTGCGATTGCCATGTAGGATAATCCACAAGGCCTTTTGCAAGATTCCACATAAATTCAAGAAAACCATCGAGAAGAGCAGAAAATGATCCTTTCTTTGGTTTTGGTGCTTTACCTACCAACTTATCGATAATAGCATCCGCATCTTCTTTAAACATCTTAGGTGCCGGTTTAATGAGGAGCTGGATCCACATCATCTCGTTACTCTTTAACTGGCTCATAGTCTCAATGACGCTTGAGAGAGGATCAACTCGACGCTCATCCTTTATATCTTCAAAAAGTGGATATGTTTTAATGGGGTATGGATTTGGTTTTACGAATATATAATCGACACCCCAAATGTCATACTCTTCATTTGGAATGGTATGGGAAATAAGGTTTGTATAATCATCAACCGGCATTATCTCAGCATCGGGGTATTGTGAATAAATCTGTGACTCAATGAGATTTTTAAACTGAGCCGGGGTATGCATGTAAAAACTAACGCCCCCTCCTGTTCCAGCAATTTCAAAACTCACCCACTCCTGAAACTTACCTTTAAAAATTTTATCAGAACCAGAAATAAACGCCTGTATAGCGTGCATGCCACTAAAAATCTGCTCCATTGACTTTGGAGTCTTTAAAATTTCGCGCGGGATACGCACCTCAAGCGTTATCCATTCGATCTTACTGGCATACTTCATTCCTACATACACCATCCACAGATCAGAAAAAATATAAAAAAGTATGAGTGGCGTTGCAAGCCACCATACGTATCCCCATACGATAAGTATACTAAACCAAATTCCCTCAAGCATTACGCTTCTAGAGGACTTACTTGTTTAGCGCATTTCTTCGTCAGAAACTGTGGTGCTCGACGCAGTACTTCTTATGTACAGCTTACTTCGCTCCTCGTTTCTTCCTCAAACTGCATCTAAACAAATAAGTCCTACCTTGTTTTGTTTGGATCGCCTTTTACAGTATACACCCCATCAGGGCTTTTTAGGAAATGTTGACGATTTTGAAGGTTGAGCAGAATAGTATTTTCTTTAACAATACGCTGTGCCCTTACAAGCTGTGTAAGTGAATCAAGGGGAAGAGCTCCGTTTTTCTTAATAAGATTTTTGAGAACATCGCGCACAGTGCCCGCTTCATAGCCCCACTCCTTAAGCGCATATACCCCACGCCCAACGAGCACAAAACGATCATCCTTAATAAGCTCGTTGTGGACAGTAAGAGGGTGGCTTTTCTTTGGAGCAAATTTTGCCTCATTAATAAGTTGGGTAATGTGGCGGAAGTGAAGTGGTTTTTCGTTTTTCTTAAGCACGAGGAATGCCTTGTCCCGTGCGCCATGGGGAGCAATCTCTTTCCACGAAACAAGTCCAAATTCCCCAAACACGTTATTGCCAAATAATTTCGAAATAGAAATAAGATTTTTAAGATACTCGTCAGTAACAGCTACACCCTTTTTTGAAAATTGGTTGATGTGTTCCGAAACAAGATGCGCAGCCAAAGGACGTTCTACCTCCTGAAGATAAGATTCAAATTTTTTAATAGTATCCTTTGCGCGAGCAAAAGATGCAGTATCTGAATACCATGCAGGGTGAAACTCCTCATTCTCTGGTAAGTGTTTCAACCCTGACTGTTCCATTACAAAGTAAAAATAAGGATAAAAATTCTTTAGTTTTTTAGTATCCTCGACACCAAAAAATGGGGCCGCTGTAGCGAGAAGGACGTTTTCTTTAGAAACACCTCCCAGCTGTGCCAAGCGCTCTTTCGTCTTTTGGATAGGCTCTTCAAGGCCTTCAAACACACGATGCTTTTTTAAATTTGTGAGTGCGGCTGCTTCGATCTGGCGCACGCGTTCACGAGTAATACCATACTCCTTTCCTATCGCCTCTAGTGTCACAAAAGAACCCGTCTTCAAGCCGTATCTTTTTTCGAGAATAATTCTCGACCTCTTGTTCAAGATCCCCAACGCATCATGAATTAATTGTATAAGAGTTTTATTTTGCATAATAAATTTTCACTTATTACCCTCTTTGCATTTATAACACAGAGTGATTTTGAAGTCAAACCAAGTAGTAGAAATTCGACCTTGTAACACCAGTGCCACTTATTACGTACTTTATAGCAGTCTATAGCACAACTCTTTAAAACATGGATAAATCATTAAATCAAGACTGGAGTCGAATTTTCACTACCTGGTCAAACTTATCCCCTCTTCGCCTTCAAAAGCGCAATATCAACAAGGACGGGGCTAGCAATAAATATGGAAGAATAGGTTCCCGTAAGGATCCCAACGAGAAGCGTCATGATAAAATATCCAAGATTAGGTTCCCCAAAGAAAAGCATAGCGACGAGAACGAGGACAACGGTAAGCGACGTATTCACCGACCTAGCAAACGTCTCAAGCATGCTTTTATTGACAAGCTCCTCAAACGAAACCTTACCCGTAATACGTTTGAGATTCTCCCGCACACGATCAAATACAACAATAGTGTCATGTACAGAAAAACCCATCACCACAAGCATGGCAACCACAAAATTAGAATCAATCTCAACCCCCTTGAAATGCCCAAGAATTGCAAAAAGGCCCGCTGGTACAACCACATCATGAAATAATGTAAATAAGGTTACTACACCATACACCCACGAAGGAAGTGGGCGAGAAACCTGTCGGAATACGAGTGCGATATAAAGAGAAATGCCAAACAATACAAAGATAATGGCAAACATAGCTTTTTCCCGAAGTTCACCAGAAATAGTAGGCCCAATCACAGAAAACTGTTCTTCAACAAAATCAGGATATACATTTTTAAGTTGAGATGCGAGTTGCTGATGTTTCTCTTCCGTAACCTCCTGAAACCTAAAAATACGCTCATCCCCATCTCCACGTTCAACAAGTACACTTGACACACCGTTCTCATTGAAAAGTTTCGTTACGGCCGTAGCATCAATATTGCTTGCACGCACCTGCCACGATGATCCACCTGTAAAATCGATTCCTAATTTAAATCCCCACAACCCTATCACCAAAAAGGACACAAGAATAACCGTGGCAGAAATACTATAATATATTTTTCTATACCCAATAATATTCATAACATTTATTATGCTTTTAAGAATAAACGTAGCATTGTCCTTGTTACAGTAATTGCTGTAAACATACTAACCAGCACACCGATAAGAAGTGTCAATGCAAATCCCTGAACAATAGATGTCGTAAAAGTATACAGCACAAGGCTTGTGATAATTGTTGAAACGTTCGAATCGCGAATTGATGTCCACGCTCTCGAAAACCCTTCTTCGATTGCCTGGATCTTACCCTTTCCTCTTTTTCGCTCCTCCTTAATACGTTCAAAAATAAGAATATTCGCATCGACCGCCATGCCAATAGAAAGCACGAAACCAGCAATACCAGCAAGAGTAAGTGTTACAGGAATTGTTTTAAATATCGCAAGAACCAGAACAGTGTAAATAAGCAAAGCGATCGAAGCAAAAAACCCGAGCATACGATAATAGAGAATCATGAAGACAAAAATTACCGCAAGACCAATAAACCCCGCCTTTATGCTTCGCGCCAAGGCACTCTCCCCCAGACTTGCACCGACGGTCTGTCGCGCAATAAGATCAATAGGCACCGGCAACGCTCCGGCATTTAAATTAGAAACAAGCGCCTTTGCCTCGTCTAATCCAAAATTTCCGGAAATCACTGCTTGTCCTCCTATAATTTTTTCATTAACAACTGGGGCAGAAATAATCACTCCATCGATTGCTATAGCAACACGCTTCCCCACATTACGCGCCGTGATCTCCTCAAAAAGTTTTGATCCTTCGGCATTAAATTGAAGTTGCACGGTGGGCTGAAATGTCGTCTGATCAAAATCGAGTGATGCGCGAGAAAGATATTTACCCGTGAGATTCGTCGCTTTAAACCCCTGTGTGTCTTTTATTTCAACAACTCCCTCCGCGTTCACTGTACTTGGTTCAACCCCTTCCTCGCGAAATTCAAGATAGGGTGTTGTACCAATCGCCTTGATAGCGGCGCCAACATCCTTCACTCCAGCCAACTCCACCACAAGACGCCATGAGTCCCCCACCTTCTGTGTCTCTACGCGTGGCTCACTCACCCCAAAGACATTAACTCTGCGCTCTATTACACTTTTCAACCCCTCCATAGTTGATGCCTGATCGCCAGAAGGCACCTTAGAAACATCGGCCTTATAAACAAGATGAGCGCCACCTGCCACATCTAGCCCCAACACATAAGGTTTATTCAAAAAATGAGGGACGGTAATTTGCTTCGCCCACGCAAAAGGGGCTTGCCTGATTTTCCCCGTAAGATAATCAGCCCCCTTATCCCACCCGGCAGGATAATCGTAAAACGCCGCAAGCGCAGCTATAGCTAAAATAACAATAAAAAGAGAAATATTTTTTTTATTCATAGTGCGCCCAGTAGGAATCGAACCTACGACCATCTCCTTAAAAGGGAGCTGCTCTACCAGCTGAGCTATGGG